>QWQH01000091.1 GCA_003670915.1 Planctomycetota bacterium
GGATCGTGCGAACGTGTTGTGCAAGCGATAGAGGCAGGCGAGACTTCGCTTCGTCGAAGAGACCCGCTTCCGCACCGTCTAACACGGCAGGCGATCGCCCGCGGAGTTTGCTTTTCAGTTCCAGCGGAGAAAAATAGAATGCGATTTCACCGGGAGTTGGTAGACCGCCGGCCTGCAGCAGCCTGCCCGCCAGCGACACTGCATCCAGAGAAGACTCAGAGCCATCAACCGCGATCAAGACTTTCATCGGCTACTCCATGTGAAGGAAGCCGAGTATGGTACACGATACTCAGGTTCAAGTTATTGAGTGGCTTACCCCAGCCACACTTTGGCGGGCTCGCCAGGCACTTCTCGCACCAACCGCGGCACCGCATAGCCCGGCAGCGTGTTTCGCAGTGAGGCGTGCAGGGCCAGTGCCACGTTTTCTGGCACCTCGAAATGAGCAGTGCCATGCACCCGGTCGAGCAGGTGCAGATAGTAAGGGACCACGCCACTCTCGATGAGACGCTCCGAAAGCATCGCCAGCGTATCCAGCGAATCATTCACACCCGCTAGCAGCACCGACTGATTGAGCAGGATGGCCCGGGATGCGGCCAGGCGACCCAACGCCAGTTGCACGGAGGCATCCAGTTCGGCGGGATGGTTCGCGTGCACCACCACAACGGTGGCCAGTCGCGTGTTGGCCAGAATCGCCACGAGCGAGTCGGTCACACGCTGCGGCAGCACGATCGGCAATCGGGAGTGGATCCGTAGCCGTCGCACGTGGGGAATTGCCCCGATTTTCACGACGAGCTTTTCCAGTCGCTCGTCGTCTAGCAGGAGGGGATCGCCGCCGGAGAGAATCACCTCACGAATCGTTGCATCGGCGGCAATTGCAACGATCGCTTCCTGGATGCCTGCTTGCGTGGCACCACTTTCCGCATAGGGAAATTCTCTACGGAAGCAATAGCGGCAGTTGATGGCGCAGGCTCCTGTCACAAGCAGCAGGGCCCGTCCCGCATATTTCTTGACCAGCCCAGGCGAGGTCAACGCATCCATCTCTGCCAGAGGATCAGCCGAGAAACCAGCCACGCTCTCTTGCTCCTTCGCCAGCGGCAGCACCTGCAGAAGCAGCGGGTCGCCGGGGTCGCCCGGTTGCATCCGAGCGATGAACGACCTCGGCACAAGCAGCGGAAATGCGCCTGTTGCCAACCTCGCCTGATCGGCCAGCGAGAGATCAATCCCTAGCACTCGACAGAGTTCGAGGGGGTCGCGAACGGCGTCGGCCAACTCCCGCTGCCAGCGTTGGCCGTGCGAGGCGATTGGCTGTGGCGGCAGCAGCGGTGCTGGGAGTAGGGGGACGGCAGGCATCGGGGTGTCCGGTGGTGGTGTTGCAGGCTTTCAGACCGCAGGCTCGCGGCAGGTCGTTGACAGTTTGCAACGCGGCGGCGACGCTTGTGGATGTTTGCCCCGTCGTCGGGGCAGCAGACTCAAATACCAACGCACGCAGAGAATACGGGCCAAGCCCCCATCGGGGAAACGCCCTTGGAGCAAACGGGAGAAAAAGAGAACAGTGGCTTCCTATAATACAAGCGAATTCAAAAAGGGCCTGAAGGTTCAAATCGACGGCGACCCTTACATCTTGTTTGAGTGCAACTTCGTGAAGCCCGGCAAGGGGCAGGCTCTCTACAAGTGTAAGTTGCGGAACCTCCTGCGAGGAACTGTTTTGGATCGCACCTACAAAAGTGGCGACTCCCTCGACGCAGCCGACATCGCCACGATCGACGCGCAGTTTCTCTACAAGCAGGGAGATATGTTTGTATTTATGGACAACGACACGTACGAGCAGTATGAGTTGTCAAAGGAGCAAGTCGACGACTCGTGGAAATGGTTTAAGGAAGGCACCGTCTGCTCGATGCTCCTCTACAATGGCAATCCGATTTCAATGGAACCGCCGAACCACATGGTCTTGCGAGTTGAATACGGCGAGCCATCCACCCGAGGCAACACGGCGACCAACCTCACCAAGCCCGTCAAGTTAGAGACTGGTGCTGAAGTGATCGTGCCAGCCTTTATCGATCAGGGCGACTTACTCAAGATCGACACCCGCACGGGCGAGTATTTGGAACGCGTCAAGGAGTAGTTTTGAGTGTGAGCCAGAGAGCCGTTGCTCGCTGGCCACGGAAGCGGCTGCTACTTGAAGCGGGCTATGGCGTACGATTTTTTGCCCGAGCGCAGCACGAGCGTTGATGTGCCGAAAAGATCTTGGCAAGTCAGGCGGTAGGCCACGTCGGCGATGCGACGGTTGTTCACAGACGCGCCGCCTTGTTCAATGGTGCGGCGGGCGTGCGAGCGATTTGTGGCGAGGCCAGTGGCCTCCATCGCCTCGATGAGCAGCAGCCCATCGCCCTCCAGCACAGTCCTGGCAAACTCCCGGCTCGGCACGTCGGCAAAGATCTCCGCGAGCAACGCATCGTCCATCGCGATCCCACCGGCCCCGCCGATTTCGGCACCAAAAAAAATGGCAGTGGCTTGCCGGGCCGAGGCCAGACCATCCTCGCCGTGTACCAGCCGAGTGAGTTCGTCGGCCAATCGTTTTTGGCTGTCGCGAGCGGATGGGTGCGTGGCCCGCAGGGTCTCCAGTCCACGCACTTCCTCGAGCGGGATTTCGGTGAGCCGTTCGAGGCAACGACCGGCGTCGTTGTCGTCTAAGTTGATCCAGTATTGATAGAAGCGGTATGGGCTTGTGCGGCGAGGATCCAGCCAGACGGCACCAGAGGCCGTTTTTCCCATTTTGGTGCCGTCGGCTTTGGTGAGCAACGGGCACGTCAATCCAAAGACATCCGTGGCCCGCAGGCGACGGGCTAGGTCGATTCCAGCGGTGATGTTGCCCCACTGGTCGCTGCCCCCAATTTGCACGCGGCAATCGAGCGAGTCGAGCAGGTGGACAAAATCCCAAGCCTGCAAAAGCATGTAGCTAAACTCCGTGTAGGAGAGACCCCCTCCGCGAAGCCCGCTGTCTGGATCGTTTCGCTCCAGACGGCTCTTCACGGAATCTTTTGCAAGCATCTGGGAGAGCGGCACATGCTTGCCGACATCGCGAAGGAATTCGAGATAGCCAACGCCTCGCATCCAGTCGCCATTGTTGACCACATGCACCCGCTGGCCTGTGCCCTCCAGGATGGCGCGAATCTGCCGCTCCACGCAGGAGACGTTGTTGGCCAGCGCTTCTGGTGAGAGGAGATTGCGTTCTTCGCTGCGGCCGCTTGGATCGCCGATCATGCCCGTGGCGCCGCCCACCAAGGCCACTGGTTCGTGCCCTGCGTGGGCCACCCGCCGCAGCAGCATGAGCGCTACCAAATGCCCAACGTGCAGGCTGTCGGCCGTGGGGTCGAAGCCGGCGTAGATGCGGCGACCACCCGTGGCAAGCCACGCCCGAATTGCCTTGGGTTCGGTGGACTGATGCACGAGGCCACGGGTTTGAAAGTCTGCAAACAGATCCGAAGTCATGATGGCACTACGCCTTTCGTCGTTTTCTTTATCGCCAGATATCATCGCCGGCAAACGGGTGCGAAGGGCCGGAGAGCTTGGGTTTTGGGAGAGCCTTTAAGGCTTGTTCGGCCAGGCGGAGATCCTCGTTCGATGTGATCTTGAGATTGATGGACGACCCACGCACCACCGTCACCTTCTGGCCGATCGACTCAACGAGTTGGGCTTCGTCGGTGGGTTGAGAGTCGTGGGCCGCAGCGTCGGCGAACGCCCTGGTGAGCACCTCCCGAGAAAATACCTGCGGCGTTTGTGCTTCCCAGAGGCCGGTGCGATCCACTGTTTCTGCGATGATTGAGTCGGCGCCGACCCGTTTGAGTGTGCCAACCACAGGAATGGCCAGAATGGCTGCACCGGTGCGGCCGCCTACTTCGAATACCGCGTCGATCCAGGCCGCAGCCACGCACGGCCTTGCTGCATCGTGGATGGCCACCATGTCGATCTCGGGTAAGAGTTTTTTGAGGCCGTTGCGCACCGAATCGGCTCGCTGAGCCCCGCCTTCGGCAAACGTGATCCCCATGAACGCCAGATTCGCAGAAAATTTTTCCAGAAACGCCTCGCGATCGTCGGGTGATACGACGATCACGACCTGCTTCACATCGTCGCGTTCTAGAAATTTCTCTGCTGAATGCATCCATACCGGTCGACCGGCCAGCGGTGCAAACGGTTTTTTATAGTGGGCATCTTGAAAGCGGCTGCTCTGGCCTGCCGCGGCGAGGATCACTCCGAACGTAGGCATAAGTGGCTCTTTTAGAATGCGCCACCAACGCCACCGGCCCCGCCAGCAGCTCCAGCCCCAGCGCCTCCGGCGCCACCCGCAGCACCGGCTCCGATGCCGCCACCACCGGCTCCAGCACCGCCAGCACCAGCACCGCCAGCTCCAGCACCCCCAGCGCCAGCACCGCCAGCTCCAGCAGCACCGGCAGCAGCGGCACCGCCGCCAGAGGAGTTGAACTGCGTCACTTGACCCACGCCCGAGAAGAGCGGTGTGGCTGTGACTCGCACATATCGCCTATCGGCCGAGACCACAGCGCGGGCAAATAAGTTGGTGCCTTCTGGCAATTGGGTCACAACCGGCTGGTAGCCCACCGCACCACTGCGGAAGAACGGCAGGCCAGGCATCTGCTGGCCGCTGCGAGCATTTCGGCTCTGCGAAAGCGAGGCCGCGGCAGCTGGGTCGGCCAGTCCGGCTAATTGCTGGGCTAAAATTGCTCGGCCGAGATTCTGTTGCACCACGACGTCTTGCGCCACTTGTGCATCGGCCAGCGGCTCCCGACGGCGACCCTCCACAAGCTCAACGTTCAGGAGCATCTCATCCGCACCCAGCGGCAACTGCCGCCGCAGTTTTTGTTCCCGATCGGTGCCGCGGTGGAGCGTGAGTTCCGCTGTGATCATGCCGGCGGCCACGTTGCCCGAGGCCCGTCGCACCAGCATCCGATAGGCGCCAGGAAATGCTTCGGCAGCGACGTAGCGTTCTCGCTGAGTGGCGGCTGCCTGATTACCCGCGGCGTTTTGATCGGCCAAAAGCATGCCACCCGACGTGGATCGAGGCGATGACAGCGAACAGACCGTTCCAGAGGGCTCCTCTACAATGAGGTCGATGTCGGCATCGCCATTCCAGGAGAGTTCCATCTGAATGTCGCGAACAAGTGCCTCGTCGATCGAAGATTGAAACGCAGCAGCATCCTGCCCATTCTCTTCCTGATTGAGCCTTGTGATGGCGGCCTTTGCTAAGCGAGCCGCTCGCGTGGCAACTTCCTGCTGGTGGGTAGGCCACTCGTGCGAGAGCACCCCGGCACAGGCCCAACGAAGTGCCGCGAGGTTGTCGCTGCGGGCAGCGAGCGACATGGCCAGTGCGCATGCCTCGCGGTTGGATGGATCCAAAAGCGTGACCTGCCGGCAGATTCGGATCGCCTGTTTCGTTGCGCCAAACCGAGCCAGATAGCTGGCCAGCGACAGGAGGTCGGCGGGAGTTGTGGCAAAATCAGCACTTGAAAGCAGCGCCCGCTCTACGTCTTGGGCAGGACGGCCGGCGGCTTCCATGGCCACAGCCAATGCCTCGTACATCCATGGTTCGGCGTGCCTGCACGCGATTGCCGCAGAGATCAAGTCGGCTGCACGATCAAAATCACCGGCCTTTCCAAGTTCGGCGGCGGTGATTCGAAGCCGCGTCAAACGCACGGCCAAGTCGCGGGGATCCAGAGCACGCTGTGCCGGCACATGCCAATCCGATGACGCGTCGGCAGGCGCGGCGGTTGCCTTGCCAGAAGCGGAGGGTGCTGGGGTTGCCTTGATGGGCGTAAGGTAGCCGGCAATCGCAGCGGCCAGATCGCTCGATTCGGCAACGGCTGCAGGCAGTCCGAGGCCATCCTCAACGGCCCCGGAAAGATCCAGTGGAGTTGGCTGTTTTTCAGTTGGTTCTGCGGCACGAGACGGCGTGAGCCCAGCGGGCTTCTCCCGTCGGGCCACCCGCTGGCGGGCATCGGAAACCTGAAATGCACCGCCGCCCATACCTCCTCCCATGCCGCCACCCATGCCACCTCCCATGCCGCCACCCTGCTGCTGTCCACCCAGACCGCCGCCGGTTTGGAATGGATTTAAGCCGCTGCTTGGAGCCACTGGCAGAACCAGATCTGCCACAGGGTAGACCTTCACGACCAGATTTTCTGCTGCTTTGTCTTTCGTCGTGATGAGCAGCACTTCGTTTTTAATGAGATACGTGAGGTCCAAATCGCCCAGCAAAAGCCGCAGGGCCGACCGCAGCGAGATGCCGGAAACGCTGCGAGTCACGGGGGTTTCCAGATCGAGGCCCGCGTCTTCAAATGCTTTGCTGTCGATCTCCACGGGGATGCCCTGCGCATCTTCGATCTGCGCGATCACGTCTCGCAGTGGCGTTTCGGTAAATTCAAAATTATCGACTGGTTTTTCGAGCGACTCGTAAATCTTTTGTTCGGCACTACCCGGATTGGCCAGATCGACCGACTTGTATTTCTTCCGCAAGTCGGTGAGCTCGCGCCATTTTTTCGCGTTGGGATAGACGATCGGCGGCTCGTCATCGAACGGAATTCCGGCCACATCCACGAGGTGCAGCGCATCCATAAATCCACGCTCGACGTCGCGGCGCACGCGAGTGTTTTCGGCGTCGTAGTCCAGAATCCTAGCCACCAGCGGCGCAGTCCGTCCGATCACGCGAGCCGTCATCGGCACGCCCTGATTGGCGTAGATGCCAGGCGCGGTCTCCACGATTTCCTTTGCCACCACTCGCTCTGCCTCCGAGAACGTGGTGGTGGGGTCCTGATAGCCAACCCGAATCCCCTCTTCGACCAGCACGTTGTAGCGTTCTGTGAGTTGCTTGATGCGGTCTTCCTTGCGCTGCAATTCACTATTCAATCGCTGGCGTTCGCGGCCAATGGCCCGACTCCGTTCGGTGGCCAGATCCCGCTCTGTTTTCTCGCGGGAACGTACGATCGACTCCCGCACGCTGATCTGGATTTGGCGGCTGAGCCTGTCTCGCATCGCGGGATCCAAGTCGTCTGAAGCGGCAACTTCCCGCTGGAGTTCTTTGAGATCAGTGCGGGCTTTGTCGGGATCTGCTGCCATGAGTTGGCGGGCGTTCCTCAGTCGCACGGCTGTTTCCTGTTCGAGTTGCCCAGCCCGAACTTTCCGCAACGCATTGAATTCGGCCAACTCGGTTGGATCTGTGGCCTCCAGAATTGGGTTTTGATTGGCGTTGCCAGAAGCCCCTGCGTTGGTAGGGTCCTCGGCGTTAGGCCGCGGCAGCATTTCGGGGCCACCGTTCCTCTTTGGGGCTCCCCGCTGAGCGACTGTGCGCACCAGCGAAGCATCCACGTTGTCGGGATCACGTCGGAGGGAGGCATCGGCCAACCGCATCGCAGAGTCGTGGGCACCGGCCGACTCGGCTTGCCGAGAAAGCGCTGCCAACGTGGCCGCCTCGCCTCGAATCACGCCCCGAGCCAACTCCAACCCTTCTCTCCCCAAGAGGGGCAGAAACACGCCATCGCTGGCACGGGCATTGCGAAAGAGTTCCTCCAGAAAAGCGTTTTCCGAACGGGCCGTGGCTGTCGGAATCTCGAGCGCTATCAGTTCCATGCCCGGCGCAGGGGCCGGGGTGGCGGTGTCGACAGCAAGGCTATCGGCCAGATGCATCTCAAGGCGTCCCCCTTCAAGAGGTCCTTCGATCAATACGATCGAATCCCGATCGCCTCGCAGCGGCGGGAGTCTCGCGGGGAGCATTCGCAATCCGGCACCAGCAACCTCGCTGGAGAGCATCACATTTTCGGGCCATGTCACGGGCACAATGGCCAACGAACCGATCACGCTGCCCGCATCTCTGGCCGAGACCGTTTCATCTGGCACCATCAGCATGCCCCCGGTGGCACTGGCAATGGCGGCTAGGCACGGCCAGTTGACTTCACTGCCGATACCCACACTGGAGAATGGAATGCGCTTTGACCGTAGCACCTCAAGAGCCTGCTGAAAGTCGGCCGTTTCAATGCCGGCCAAACCAGGCCCATCACCGATATAAATAATCGCACGAGAAGTGGACGCAAGCGGCTCGGGAGCATCCCCGAAAAATTCTGCGGCGGCATTGATCGCAGCGATCATGTCGGTGGATCCCAGCGGCGTGCGTGCGTTGAGCGAACGCACGGCAGACTGAGCAGCTTTTCCGCGTGCAGCTTCAAACGTTTGAGTCAACGGCACGCAGCAGACATCTACGGCCGCTAGGAGAAAGCGATCGGTGTCGCGGGCCTTCTCAAGCAGTCCTGCCAACGTTTGCGACGTGCGATCCCGAAATTCCCCGGACTGGCTGGCCGAAGTGTCGATGAGAACAACAACATCCGCGTGCGCAGCGGGTTGCTGCGAGGCTGGTGTCCGACGCAGGCCAAGAGCCGTGATGGGGGAGGCCGAGGCATCGCTGTGCGCTCGCTCCACAAATGAAAGTTTTGCCGATGCGCCGGCATTGCCTAACGAACGGGGCTGGATGGTTCGCGGTTGGCTTGCACGGTTTGGTTCTGCAGCGAGAAGGGAAGCCCACGTCGCTGCCAAGAGGACTGCTGCCAGGAGGGCTGTGAGCAATGGCAGTGTGCGAGTGGACATAGAAGGTCCCTCCGAGGTTGCTGAGCGAATCGGTTCAGTGGTTGCACTATGAGCAAATAGCAAAAATCGAAATGCGAGGATCTCTTAATCATATTTGGAACGGGCTCTGCCGCCAACGCCGGTCTGGCGAGGTTTGGAGGAAGCTTTTGTGCGACTGCTGCGATCGAGGGGCACAACCGTGTTTTTGCACGGTTTATGGTTCGGGTTGGAGGAAGGACTGAAACTGGCGATACTGTCGAGTTGTTTGAGCAAGTGAGTCTGTCCGGGTCCGCCCGAGCATTTTTGAAAGCTGGATGCATTCATGCGTTTTGGCCATCACTGTAAGGCATTTCTTTTCGCCAGCGCGGTCCTAGATCCGGCGAGTGGGGTGGGGTGGGCACAGGCCCCAGCCGATCTTCCGGCTGAAGCGGCCCGCTCCTTTACGCCAGAGGAGCGGACGAATATCGCCGTGTACGACGCGGTCAACCGCAGCGTTGTGAACATCAACACAAAGGCCACGGTGGCCACAGGACTTTTTTCGCTGGAGATGCCTTCGGAGGGTGCTGGATCGGGAATTGTGCTGGACAAGAAAGGGCACGTGCTCACAAATTTTCACGTCGTCGAGGGGGCCAAGGAGATCCAAGTTTTGCTCTTCGACGGGTCCAGCTATCAGGCCGCCGTCGTGGGGTTTGATCCAGCCACGGATGTGGCCGTGGTAAAGGTGGATGCTCCGGTCGAAGTCCTTGTTCCCGTGACATTTGGCAGCTCCAGCGATTTGCGGGTTGGCCAGCGAGTGTTTGCAATAGGCAATCCCTTTGGCCTGGAACGCACGCTCACAACCGGCATTATTTCGAGCCTCAATCGAACGCTCCCCACCCGAAGCGGACGCATGATTAAGTCGATTATTCAAACCGACGCCGCGATCAATCCGGGCAACTCGGGTGGGCCGCTACTGGACAGTTCCAGCCGATTAATCGGAATGAACACGGCGATCGCCAGTCGCACCGGGCAGAGTTCGGGCGTGGGGTTTGCGATTCCTGTTGGAACGCTGGCTCGAATCGTGCCGCAGCTCACCCAGCGGGGGAAGGTGGTGCGTCCAGATGCGGGCATTGCTCGCGTGTATCAGACCGATAGAGGCCTGCTTGTGGCCGCGCTTTCGCCCGATGGACCAGCGGAGCGGGCCGGTATTCGAGGGTTCAAAATTGTCAAGGAAAGGCGGCGGCAGGGTCCATTTGTTGCTGAATTTGAGCGGGTCGATCGCAGCGGTGCCGATATGATTGTGGCCGTTGCGAATCTGCCGGTGCGGTCGGCGGACGATTTTTTGGCCGCAGTAGAATCAAAAAATCCAGGCGATCATATTTTAATGACGGTGGAGCGAGAAGGGCACAGGCTCGAGGTGCCAATCCTTTTGGACGCTGAAAAATAGGGGTAGGAAGAGGCCAACGTGTGCGTGGTACACAGCAACGACCACGCACAGTCTGCTCGAGTACACGGCGCGAAATGCCGAAAAACAGGGAGCATTCGCGGGGGCGTTGACCTCGGCAGTTGGCCTGCTACACTTCAACTTCCACTCAAAAGGATCCTCATTGAGGGTCGTCGTGAGCGGAAAGGTTCTTTGACAATTCGGCAGTGAATCTCTTTCGGTTTCGGCCGGCACGCGATCGTGACCGGCGCCGATCATTTCACTCTCTAAGGCTTTCCTCTTTTGGGGTAGGCCGGAGGTGGTGTGGTCGGCAAATTGAAGAATAAGCAGATTTTGACAGATCGATTTCTTCGAGATTGTCACGGCAAAACAATTCCGTTGGACGCAAGTCTTTCGGAAATGATGAACCAACAAATTGAAGGGTTTGATTCTGGCTCAGAATGAACGTTGGCGGCGTGGATTAGGCATGCAAGTCGAGCGAGAACCGTAGCAATACGGGGACAGCGGCGAAAGGGACAGTAATATGTAGGTACCTACCCCGGGGTCTGGGATAGCTGCGGGAAACTGCAGGTAATACCGGATAATGTCTTCGGACCAAAGGTGTGATTCCAC
>QWQH01000132.1 GCA_003670915.1 Planctomycetota bacterium
ACACACGACTCCGCCTGAGCCGATCGCCGGAATGCTCGCGTGCTTACCGCAACACGTTTTGGTCTGCGGCTGGCGGCTGGGAAGCTATCTCGGGAGACGCCTCTAGTGGGGCTTTTACATCCGAAACTATTTCTTCGCCCGCGGGTGTTGGCACCCCCTTGGGAACTGCCTGCACAATCGGCGGCCACGGCTGAGGCGAAGCCCCGAGCGGAAGGATGCCGTTGCTGCGGGCGGCAAAGTCGTTCTGCGGCGCCGAACCGTTTGGCACAGGCCCCGAATAATCAAATGGATTGGGGCACATCGTGCAACCCGAGCCAGCACCGCACAGCAGGCCAGCGGCCAGCACGAGCGTCCATCGTGGAACTGCTGTGCTACTTATTCGATGCGTCATCCTCTCGCCCTTCGATCCTGTCGCCCCTTCGACGCGGGCCCCAATCCCGCGTCGACTGAGACGGTATTCACAAACCAGAGCAGCGGCTGCTCCCCTCCCCCACGACCCACACATTGTTTCGGATCGTTACAACCGTTTCCTTGAGAAAATCCGTGCCCGCACACAGATGAGTCTCTTTTTCAGGGTGGGTTGCCAGTTGCAAGGGGGATGCCCATCCGCGCCAGCAGAAGTTTCATGTCGTCCCACACGTGCCGTTTGGCGGACGGATTGCGGAGCAGGTACGACGGGTGGTACGTACATAACACCTGCGCAGAGCCGTGCGAAAACCACCGTCCTCGCAGCAGACCAATCGTCTCCGTTGTTTGAAGCAATGCCTGTGATGCGGTTGTACCAAGGCAACAGATAAATTCTGGCGAGATGATCTCGAGTTGCCGTTCGAAATAGCTCCGGCAGTTTGCCACCTCCTCGGGCAGCGGAGGCCGATTCTCCGGTGGACGGCACTTCAGAACGTTGAGAATGTAAATCTCGTCTCGGGAGAGCGAGCAGGCTTCGATGATTTTTGTAAGCAACTGCCCAGCACGGCCCACAAACGGAATGCCACAGGCGTCTTCGTCAGCCCCGGGTGCCTCCCCCAGCAAGCAGAGCTTGGCATGGGTCGGCCCCACGCCAAAGACCGTCTGCGTGCGACTGCACGCAAGCGACTCGCAAAGACGGCAGGAGGCCACTTCCTCCCGCAGGAGTTCGAGCGTCTGCCCGGAAACTTTGCCCGATGCGCCGGCCTTGCTTGCGGGCTGCGGCCGCTTAACTGGGGCTGACTGCTTTTTCTTGGAGCGTGGCAGATCCAAGACACCCGCCTCGGAAAGGCTTTCGAGTTGCTGTCTGAGCCGTTTGGCCGAGACCTTTCCCGTAGTCAAAGGCACAGGTGGGCTTTGGTGTTGGGTGTCTTTCATCATGGCATCGCCAGCGGGAAGTGTCGCGGCTCGTTTTCACCGCTTGCGTTCACCGCTCTGGTGCGCGGGTGAGTGTCACAGCGAGAGAAAAATTCTAGAGGGCGCGTCGAAATCGCTTGGGAGTGCGACCCTTTCCCAAAAGAGATGCCGACGATGGTGGCTTCGGCGGCGCGGGCTCTGCGGTGGCGTCCTGTCCTGCCTCTCCACCGCTGGTGCTGCCATCCAAGCCGATCTTAACCTGAAGCGGCCCGGGCTTGGGGCGGCGGTCGAATGCTTCAAAGCCTGGAATCTCATCCCGCTTCAGGAGCCGTTCAATTCGCATCTCGATGCGGGTCAGTTGCGGCCCTTCGTCGGGCGCCACAAACGTGTACGCCACTCCCTCCCGCCCCATGCGTCCGGTACGGCCCACGCGATGAACGTAGTCGTCGCAGAACTCCGGGATGTCGTAGTTGATGATGTGCGACACGCTTGAGACGTCGATACCACGCCCGACCACGTCGGTGGCAACGAGCGTTTTCACGGTGCCATCGCGAAACTGCCGCATCACGCGATCGCGGATGTTCTGCGACAAATCGCCATGGATGCACGCCACTTCTTCGCCCGACTGTTGAGAACGCTTTCGCGACAGACGCTCGTAGATCTTGTCGGTGCCACGTTTTGTGCGACAGAACACGATCACTTGCCTCGGCTGCTCACGCTGCAAAAGCCGCTCGAGCAGTTCAAACTTGCGAGTCGGATCGACCGTGAAATAAAACTGCACGATGGTCTCGACGGCCAGTTCGTGCGTTGAAAAGTCGAGGATTTCAGGATCCCGCATGTAGCGTGTGGCCAACTTCGCGACGGGAGGCGGCACTGTTGCGGAAAGCAGAAGCGTCTGTCGGCTTTCGGGACAGCGTCGTAGAATTTTTTCGATATCCGGACGAAAGCCGATATCGAGCATGCGATCGGCCTCATCGAGCGTCAGCATCTCGACTTCGCCAAATGAAATCGTGCCACGGCTCATGTGATCCAAAACACGGCCGGGCGTTCCAACCACAACAGCCGGGTGCTTAGCGAGTTTGTCAATTTGGCCCTTGATCGGCTTGCCACCGTAGACCGCGACGCAATGTACTCGTGAGCCGTGCGCAAGCTTTTCGAATTCGTCTCGTACCTGCACGGCCAACTCCCGCGTGGGCACAAGCACCAAGGCCCGCGGGCCACCGCCACGGTGTGGCTGTGTCATGCGTTCTAAGATTGGCAACACAAACGCTGCAGTTTTACCCGTGCCCGTGCGGGCCTGGCCCAGGACGTCGACTCCAGCCAACGCTCGCGGAATCAACCCCGCCTGCACAGGGGTTGGAATCGTATAGCCAGCCCGTTCACAAGCGGCCAGCGTTTCGGCGGAGAGCCCCAACTCTCGGAAGCTGCCGGCTGGTTCTGGAGAGCTATCCGCTGGTTGATTGAGTTGGTCGCCAGTCGCGTGGGCTGCTGGCTGCGGGGCAGCGCGTACCGTCGCCTCCGAATTCGATGCGGCCAATTGCCCCGACTCCGTCGGGTGCCCGCCGCTTTGTTCCACAAACACTCTTGGTCCTCGTTTTTCCTCGTCCCCTTCCGTCTGGTTTCGCGTCATCCCGCGAGCATCCTGTTGCCCGTCGCGTGGCGAAACACCTGCGGTGAAACGTGCGTACGTAATTGCCCTCCAAATTACCACGCCCAGCAGTTCACGGCAAACGCCGCCCTCATCCAGAGCCATCCAGTCTGCTTTTTACCGATTCCGTGCCGTCGCTACCCCGTGGCAGCGGCCATGATCTTGGCTTCGGTAGCCTCGGCTCGAGAAAACTCCGCAGTCAGCCGGCCCTCGGCCAGCACAATAATTCTGTCAGCCAGCGAGAGGAGCTCAGGCAATTCGCTCGACGTCAGAATCACGCCCATTCCTTCTCGGCAAAGCTGATCGATGAGCGCGTACAGCTCCGCTTTTGCGCCGACATCAATACCGCGAGTGGGATCATCCAGGAGCAGAATATCTGGCCGAGTGAGGAGCCACCGTCCGATGATGCACTTCTGCTGGTTGCCACCCGAGAGTCCCATCATCGGAGCATGCAGGCTGGAAGTTTTGACGCCCGTCTGGCGCACAGAACCCGCCACGAGCGCGTCTTCGCCAGAGCGGCTAAGAAGGCCCCAATGCAAGGCCTCGTGCAGGGCACATACGCTCACGTTGCCCGCCACATCCAGATCGGGAAACAGCCCCAGTCGCTTGCGATCTTCGGACACCATCGCGATGCGGTGATCGCAGGCTTCGCGCGGGTGTAAAAATCGCACCCGCCGCCCCTCCAGCAGAATGTCGCCCGTCCAATTGGATTGTCCGGCACCAAAAAGCGTTTCCAAGAGTTCGGTGCGGCCCGCCCCCATCAGCCCTGCCACACCAAGAATCTCGTTGGCACACAGCGAGAGCGAAATATCCGCCAGCCGGTAGCCCCTGGGATGTTCGGGCCACTCGAGACAGAGGTTGCGCACCTCGAGCAGTTGTTTTCCGCGCACGCGCGGCCCACTCGCAGGACGATCAGCGATCTTTCGGCCCACCATCCAGCCAGTGATCTCCTCGGGAGATGTGTCGGCGCGGTTCACCGTGCGCACGTGACGGCCATCCCGCAGCACAGTGATCCGATCGGCTAGCCTGAAAACTTCTGCCATCTTGTGCGAGATGTAGAGAATCGTGGTGCCGCGGGCAAGCAACTTTGCAATCGTACGCTCCAGCCGAGCCGATTCAGACTCCGTGAGAGCACTGGTCGGCTCATCCATCACCACAATCGATGCATCCAGCGAGAGGGCTTTGGCAATTTCGACCAACTGCTGGTCGCCCACCCGCAAATGACCTGTGAGGGCATCAGGGGCGACGCGGCATTCCAGCGAGTCGAGCAACAGGGCACACTCGGCGGCCATCGCGCGGTCATCAATCCAACCCAAGGCCGTTCTTTTCTCGCGGCCTAAAAATACATTGGCTGCCACAGACAACTCTTCCACCAACGCCAGTTCTTGATGGATGATCGCCACGCCAGCACGTTCGGCATCGCGGGTGCTAGCAAAGCGAACAACCGCACCGCCGATCTCAAGTGTGCCTCCATCGGGCTGGTACACGCCGGAGAGAATGTTCACCAGTGTGCTCTTGCCTGCGCCGTTCTCGCCGCAGATGGCGTGAAACTCCCCAGGACGCACGTCCAGCGACATATCCTCCAACGCCACAACGCCCGGAAACCGCTTGGTGATGCCCCGCATGCACACCGCGTGAGGGGCTGCGTGTTTCTTCACGTCATGGTTGTCATGACTGTCATGAGTGTGATGATTCATGATGCATGATTCACATCGAGCTTGCCGGCGTGCGAGAATTTTCCCACGCTCGCAGCAGCCAGAGCAGCACAAGCGAGGCTCCAGCGGCGGCGGCGCCGGCCCGCGGACCGGCCGTCATGGAGACGATTGCGCCGGAGAGGATCGCCAACGTGGGGATCGCGCACAGTCCGAGCGATCCCGGCAACAATTTTCGTCCGCCTTTGGCCATCTGCCCAACTTGCCCCAACGTGACGGCCATCACGACCACGATTCCCACAATCAGCCCTTCGTAAACATCAGCCCCGGTCTTGATGATTTTGGAAACCGCATCGATCACCACTCGCAAGAAGATGGCACCCAGCACCGTCCCAGGCACCGTGCCAACGCCGCCGGCCAGCGAGCAGCCACCCACTACCGCAGCAGCAATCGCATTGAGTTCATGGCCGCGGCCTTGGTTGACCGGTGCGGCCACCGACTCATTGGCCACATAAAAGAGTCCTGCCAGAGCCGCTGTCATTGCACCAAAACAATACGCAAACCACTTCACGTTTTCGGTGCGGATGCCCGCCAACCGCGCGGCCTGCTCGTTGCCACCCAACGCCGCAATGTGCCTGCCCAGCACGGTGCGTGTGAGTATGAGCCACGTGATACACGCCAGCACGCCAAACACCGCCACTGGAATCCACACGTTGTCCCGGACGGTTTTAAAGAACGGATCGGCCACATTGACCAGTGCGCTCTTGGTGGGCGTGAGGGCCGATGTGGCACTTTCGCAGAGGGCGCGGGCAAAGCTCCGCAAGCCCACCAGCGTGGCGAGGGTTGCAATGAATGGAGGCAGGCCAATAGATGTGATGAGCCACGAGTGGAGCGTGCCGACCAGAAAGCCCGCGAGCAAACTGGCGGCACAGGCCACCGCCACCACCGCTGGCCCGACCGGCTTGAAACCCATCATCTCCACCGGCGCAAGGGCCAGCATGGTTGTCGCACAAACCGTTCCCGAGAGCGCGATCATGGATCCAGCCGATAGATCGATGCCACCTGCGATGATGACGACCGTGGCCCCTAACGCAAAGATGCCCAGCAGCGCCGTATTGCGAGCGATGTCGCGGAGGCTTTCCAGCGGCCTGGTGGCGTAGCTGTGGTTGGCGTCCAGCAGTGCGGTGAGTCCGACGGCCACCACAATTGCCAACGCGAGTGCCCATTCACTTCTGCGGAGCAGAAAAGGCTGGCGAAAAGAGTCCTGATGTGGGGGCATTCTAATGGCTCTCGGCACAACGGTGCGTGCGATCACATTGGGATGTGCACGGAATCATGAAACTGAAGCGTTTAGGAACTCGACAGGCGATAGCGGGCCAGCCATTCACGGAAAGCCGCGAGCGTCATGAACTCGATGTCTTTTTCATCCACATCGTGCGGCGTAAGGGAAGACCCTTTGTCAGGTACGATTAAACGCAGGCCGGTGATAAAGATGTCGCCATCTGGGGTGCTCGCCCGAGGAAACATCTCTGCGACCGTCGCGTCGTCTCCAGAATGCATGGCCCAGAGCAGTCGCACCGTTTGAATCCCCATTTCAAACGGATTCTGCACAACCATCGCATCGATCCTGCCGCCTGCCATGTGCTCGATCGCTGCGGCCTGCGCATCGAATGTGACGACCGTCATGCGGTCGCCGACGCCCCGCTCCTTCACCACCTCAGCGATCGCCGGCGCATCGTAGGCCCAGATGCCCACCAGGGCGACCAGCGAGGGATGATTCACAAGCGCGCTGCGAACATTATCGCGGGCTTTTGAAAGATCCATCTCGTCGCTCATGCGATCAATTTCTTGGTAGCCCTCGCCAACCGACTCCTTGAAGCCGTTCATTCTGGCCCTCGCATTACCGTTGTCTGTAAATCCGGCAAACTGCACATAGCCCCCGGCAGCCTGCCCACGGCTCTTCAGGATCTTGCCCGCAGCTTGGCCCAACAGTCGGCCGGCGACGATGTTGTCCGTGCCGATGTACCAGGCGCGGGCATCGCGAAACTTTTCGCGATTGACGTCGCCGTCGACCGCGATCACCTTCACTCCCTTGCTGGCCAGATTTTTCATCTCTTCCACGATGGCACTATTTTCAGCTTGGATCACGGAGATGGCCACGCCAGCCACATCCGACTGACTGGCAAACTGCCGGAGTTTTTCGATCTGTCCCTGCGGGGTGCCGTTATTTTTTTCCATCACAACGCGCACGCCCTTTGCATCGAGCCCCTGCTGCTTCGCGCCTTCAATGAGTCCCGCGTTGCATGCATCCCAGAATGGATCGTCGCCGTTGGTGAGAAAGATGAATCGCTTGCCAGCGGCCTGCGAGCCACTCGGGGACGACTGTTGAGCACAGCCCACAAGCCATGCCGCCACACAACACGTCGAGACAAGAACCCACCACCCAGATGTGCGGCCAGCTCTTTGGTTGCTAGGGCGATTCATACAATTCTCTCTGTGTCGTGTGTGTGGGAGTGGGCTTCGTCTGCGGGCGCTGTCGCCTTGGCTCAATACCGTAGCCCATTGCGACGCAGGTGTACCAGAGGCGGTTCTTCGGAACCTCGGTGGCCCGCCAGAACCTCCACCAGCACAACGGTATGGTCGCCTCCGGCGGCAGCCACAACACTGTCTCCAGGCAACCCGCTGGCTGCTTGGCACCTGCGGCATTCGAGCCAGCCGGTGGCAGCCGTAATGGCGGCCGCGCCGCAGTCGGTTCGTGTGATTGCAAGGCCCGCAAAAGGATCCTCCCCAACGGCTGTCGGACGGCCAAACCGTGCTAGGAGCGAACGCTGCGATTCACCCAGCACGTTCACAACAAAGCTCTTGCCCTCTGCGATTGTGGAGAGCAAATCGCGCGATGTCGCGACAGCAATCGTAATCAAGGGTGGATCAAAGCCGGCCTGCATCACCCAGCTGGCAAGCATGCCGCGGTCGCGGGCGTCGTCTCGCCACGTGATCACAAACAAGCCGCTGGGGATTCTGCCGAGCACTGCCGCGATGCCCGCTTCTTGTTCCGCACGCTGTGGTGCAACGCCTGCTGCAACCTGTTGCACGTCGTTCGACCGGGGCATGGGGGGTGTTGCACGGGGCTCGGGCGTTGGCTGAATCTGCGTCATAAAGGCGATCGAGTGAGACTGGGCAGCGTGGGGCAAACACAATTTCGCGAGATTGCCCCGCTTACTGCCGTGCGATTTGAAATGAAACGCTCGGGCAGACGGACTTTTGAAAGTGGTCGAAGTGAGCCGATCTCTCTGGGGTTACGCAGCTACAAGTTCCTAGAGTGTTGCAGCCAGAACCTGCGCACGCAACTCGTGCAGCATTGTGTGGCATGCTGCTGGTTCCTGACTCAAGAGCGCTTCGCAGCAGGCGTGCCGCTACACACGCCTCCCAGATGGATTTCATGCCCCACCCACCAGCCCCAGCCACCATTGAATCGGCCATGCCGATTGGGTTCTTCGCAGGCAATCGGCCTGCGGGGATCGGCCGCGCGTGGCTGTGTGTGCGAGTGATCGAAGCGATGTGCTGCGTGGCCTTGATCGTGTGCTCGATGCCCGGCCGTGCTGATGACATGCCGCAACCGCTTCAGATTCCATCACCGATTCAAGAGGAAACCGATCCCATTGGAGGCGACTTCCTGTATGAATCGCCTGCCTGTAATCTGCCGCCAACCCGACCGCAGGGGCCTGTCATGTTCGACGTGCCTTGCGAAGAATTGCCGTCGTGCCCGGATGACTGCATCGTGCCGGGCGCCGGTTTTCCTGCCTGCTTTGACGACCTCTGGTCACCGAGGCCGTGGTTCTGGCAACTCATGCCAAACAACCTGATTTACACGAGCTACCTGGCTGGACCAAAAGAGTCTCGCATCGGGTCGGTCGTCTACAACGACACCGCACCGGCTGTGGACAACCCGTCGATCCAAGAAGGCACTCTCTGGGACACCACGCTCGGCGGCAGGGCCTCAATCCTGCGATACGGTTCCGATTCGGTCGTGCATCCGCAGGGCCTTGAAGTGCAGATCGAGGGCGCAGCTTTTGTGCGGCTTGATCCCGAAAGCGAGCGCGATGTGCGTTCCTCCGATTATCGCTTCGGAGTGCCGATCGTCTACGGCGTCGGCCGCTGGCAGACCAAGCTGGCTTACTATCACAACAGCGCGCACTTGGGCGACGAATTCATGATCAAGCATCCAACGTTCCCCCGCATCAATTACGTGCGCGACTGTATTGTGTGGGGAAATTCTTACTATGCCTACGATTGGCTCCGACTCTACGGCGAAGTGGGCTACTCTTTTTACAATGCTGGCGGCTCGCAGCCGTGGGAATTTCAGTTCGGTACGGAATTGATTCAGGCTCGGCCTACGGGGGGCAGGGGCGCGCCGTTTCTAGCCGTCAATGGTATGTCGAGGCAAGAACTCGACTGGGGCGGCAACGTCTGCGTGCAGGCAGGCTGGGCCTGGCGGGGCAGACGCAGCGAAAAGCTCTACCGGATCGGATTTGAGTATCTCTATGGCTCAGATCCGCAATATGAGTTTGTCTACAACAATCAGAATCGCTGCGGCATTGGAATGTGGTACGACTATTGATCAACGATTGATGGGCTGACGGCCGTCCATGCTCTGGTGCATCCACGGCGGTGCAGCCTGTACTCGGGAGCCTGTGCATGCCTCTGCTCACGATCGAAACCACCTGCGATGAGACCGCCGCCGCGGTCATCACTCGCTCGCGCGACGTGCTTTCAAGCGTAGTCGCCAGCCAAGATGAGTTGCATGCCCGCTGGCGGGGCGTAGTGCCGGAAGTGGCATCGCGGGCTCATCTGGAGCGGATCATTCCCGTGATCGACGAGGCGATCTCAAAGGCCGGCGTTTCGAAAGCATCACTGGAGGCCGTGGGCGTGGCGGTGAGGCCTGGCCTTGTTGGCTCGCTCCTGGTGGGGCTTTCGGCAGCAAAGGGCATTGCTGCTGCACTCAACATTCCGATCGTGGGCTACGACCACATCGCAGCGCACCTCTACGCCTGCCGACTGGCTTACGGCGAGGCCATGATCTATCCCTGCGTGGGCCTTGTGGCCAGCGGAGGCCACACATCGCTCTTCCACGTGCGGTCGCCGCTGGAGCTTGAACGATTGGGTGGCACGATTGACGACGCCGCCGGAGAAGCGTTTGACAAAGCGGCCAGCCTCTTGGGCTTGGGCTATCCGGGAGGCCCGCAGATCGAAAAGGCTGCTGTGGGCGGCAACCCCAAGGCCTACCGGTTGCCTCGGCCGCTGGCTAAAGAACGCAACCGCATGGACATGAGCTTTAGCGGCTTAAAAACGGCGCTTCGCTACCTTGTGCGGCCACCGAATGCGCCGGCAGACACACCGCCCCCTGTGGGCCAGCGACTGGCCGATCTGGCCGCATCGTTTCAGCAGGCCGCGATCGATTCCATCCTGACCAAAGTGGAACTGGCACTCGCTCGCACCGGATGCCGGGCTCTGGCGATTGGCGGCGGGGTGGCGTCCAACACGCTCTTACGGGAATCCATCGAGCGACTCGGCCAGAAGCATGGCGTGAAAGTGTTTGTGCCGCCCCGATCGCTCTGCACCGACAACGCGGCGATGGGCGCCATTGCGTGGGAGCGGCTGGAACGCGGCCAGAACGATGGCCTCGAACTGGATGTATTTCCAGGCACCGATCGCAGCGCT
>QWQH01000101.1 GCA_003670915.1 Planctomycetota bacterium
AAGCTCTCAGGGGATAGCTTTGCGCGATTAGGCGAGCGCGGGATATCAATGGATGAGGTCGTCCACATCGCCCGCCAGACGGTGCAGGCAGCCTCTCGCGGCGTGCAGGTGGCTGTCGTTATTGGTGGCGGCAACATTCTGCGTGGGGCTTCGTTCACGGCCGGCAACACAGGTGTGCAGGAGGCCACGGCCCATTCGATGGGAATGCTTGCCACTGTGATCAATGGGCTAGCGTTACAGGATGCATTGGAAAGCGTGGGCGCGCAAACGAGACTCATGACGGCAATCCGCATGGAGGGAGTTGCCGAGCCATACATTCGCCGGCGGGCCAAGCGTCACCTCGAGAAGGGAAGAATTGTCATCCTCGCGGCTGGCACGGGGAGCCCGTTTGTCACCACCGACACCGCTGCTGCCCAGCGATCGCTCGAACTTGAGGCCGACATCCTCATGAAGGCCACTCGCGTAGACGGTGTCTACTCCGACGACCCCGAAAAAAACCCGCACGCTGTTCTCTACCGGGAGCTCACGTACCAGCAGGTCCGCGAGCAGAACCTGCGAGTGATGGACGCAACGGCCATCTCCCAGTGCATGGAGCACGCCATGCCAATACTTGTGTTTAATTACCGCAAGGAAGGGAATATCGAGCGGGCCGTGGCCGGTGAAAAAATCGGCACGATCATTCACTCAAGCCCGAATCGCTCGTAACGTGCCCCCTTGGAAGCCCGGCATTGGGGCCGGAGCGACGCACGCATCGCTGGCCCCTTGTTGCAGCGGAGTTGCCTCTGCTGCACGGTTCCGGTCAGAATCAGGGCGAGTCGGCAAGCATGCCGGCCCCCACGCCTCATACTAGGGAGTTTCTCATGCCGGCCGACGATATTTTGCTGGATGCCGAAGAACGAATGGAGAAGGCGGTCGGTGTGTTTCGTCACGCACTCACGGGCATCCGCACCGGTCGCGCTAATCCTGGTCTCGTCGATTCCTTGCGAGTCGAGGTGTACGGCTCCCCTACGCCGATCAAGGCCCTGGCCAGTGTGGGTGCTCCCGAACCGAACCAAATAGTGGTGCGTCCATTCGATCCGGGAACGATCAAGGACATTGAAAAAGCATTGCATGCCAGCGGCTTGGGTCTCAATCCGCAGAGCGATGGCCGCGTCATCCGCATTATCATTCCTGCACTTTCCACCGATGTGCGTCGCACCATGACATCGCGCATTAAAGAATTGGCCGAGGAGTCTCGGGTGGCCATTCGCAGCGTACGTCGCGATGGTAACAAGGCAGCCGACACCGAGAAAACAGACGGCACCATCACAGAGGATGATTGCGAGACCACCAAGGAAGAGGTGCAGGAACTGACGAAGAAATACGAAGCAAAAGTCGGCGAATTGGCGAGGACAAAAGAAGCGGAAGTGATGGAGGACTAGCGTGCAGGCTGAGTCGGCGAACCTGCCGGTGATTGAGGTGATCAACCTCGTGAAGCACTACAGGGCCAGCGACGGCCTCGTGGTTCACGCGGTTCGCGATGTTTCGTTTGCAGTCTTGCCAGGTGAAATGGTTGGGCTGCTGGGGGCCAACGGTGCTGGCAAAACGACGACCCTCCGCGTGCTTGCTACGTTGCTGCAGCCCACCAGCGGCGCGGCCCGAGTGGTTGGCCGCGACGTGCAACGCGATCCGGTTCACGCTCGGCGGCAACTGGGCTATGTATCGGCTACCACAGGCGTGCCGGACCGACTGACTCCCACCGAGATTCTTCGTTCATTTGGCCGCCTGCACGGACTGAAAGGCGATCTCCTAGCCGCTCGCGTGGTGCAACTCATAGACATCTTAGACCTCTCGTCATGCGCGCATCGGCCGGCCGGCAGGCTGTCGTCCGGCCAACGGCAGCGAGTCTCGCTGGGCCGGGCGCTGGTTCACGATCCGCCAGCGCTTGTGCTCGACGAGCCGACCAATGCATTGGATGTGCTTGGGTCGCGCGAACTGCTGGCGTTCCTCTCAACCCTGCGCAGCGCAGGCCGGGCCATTTTGCTTTCGACGCATCGTCTGCACGAAATCGAACATCGCTGCCAGCGGTTTGTTGTCATGCATGGTGGGCGGGTGGTGGCTGAGGGCACGCGGGAAGCACTCGTTGGTCCTGGGGGCGGCGAACTGGAAGAGGCATTTTTTCGTGCCATCGCACCGGCCAGGACGGCGGCCTCATGAACAACGCATCGGCCGGAAACATCGGAAGTTGGCAGGCGGCCCTAGCGATTGCCCGCCGCGATTTGCTGGAGTTTGTCCGGGATCGTCGCACGCTCTTTATCACGCTCCTGTTGCCAATGGTCACCTACCCGATCGTGGCGCTTTCAAGCGCGTTGGGCTTACGGACTGCTTTGGTCGACATTGAAGCGAGGCAAACGCCCACCAAGCTGACGATCGCTTTGTCGGGCGAGGGAGCAGTGGCGTTTGCCGTCCGTATCCGAGAGTTTGTGAATGAAACGCGAGGCTCCCGCACAGGCTGGCCGGCTGCCCTAGAGTGTGTGGTGGAATCGCCGCAGGACTCGCGGGCTTTTCTCGACGACGGCGCAGTCGATCTGTGGCTTGAAATTCCAAAAGGATGTGCCGAGGCTCTGGACCAGCAGGAAACGGTAGCCATCGAGGTGCATGCTGGGTCGGTGCATCCTGCGAGCCATCATGTGCGAGAACAATTTACGGCCCTCATGCGCAGCTTTGCCGATGGCGTGAGGCGTCAACGGATGGGCCGCGCAGGGCTCCCCGAGAGTGTGCTCGAGCCGCTGCAGTTGACGTTTTCCCAAGAGGGTTCGGATGCGGCCAGATCCGTCGACGCGATGCCGATCGAAATGATGGTGCCGCAAGTGGCCGGCGCGATTCTCGTGCTTCTGGCGATCTTGACGATGACGGGTGCGTTCTATCCGGCGATCGATGCGATTGCCGGTGAAAAGGAAAGGGGCACGATCGAAACACTCTTGATCGCCCCCTGTCGCACTCAGGACATTGTGTTTGGCAAATTTCTTGCAGTCTACGCCGTCACGTTGGCGACGCTTGCCGCCAACGTCATCTCGATTGCGATGACGGCGGCAGTGGGCCTCCGCTTTCTGCCAGCGGGGATTCTGGAGAGAATCGATGACATGACGCTGGGAACCGTTGTGACCGTGCTGGCGTTTATGGGCCTTGCAGCGCTTGCCGCCGCCACATGCCTGGCAGTCACCACAGCGTCTAAGAGCGCAAAGGAAGCCCAAAACACGCTCACTCCTGTGATCTTGCTTGTCAGCGCGTTGGCTGGGGCCGCCCTGCTGCCCGGATTACCGGCGCAGCAGCACGGGGGCTTCCTGGCAGCCGTGCCGTTTACGGGGCAGGTGATCGTGGCCAAGGCAGCCATCTCGGGGGTGCGGACTGCTTCAGCAGAAGCAGGTGTCGGGGCGGCGCAGGGGAAGCCCGCGATTGCCCTGTCGCTTGCGATCACGCTCTTCTCTTCGGCGAGCCTTGCATGGCTGTTGCTGCGAGCCACTGCGGCGATGCTCGCCGACGAAGATATTCTGTTTCGCGGACCCGATGCGGCAGGCAGTGCCTTCGCACGGCCCGGCGCACGCACCCGGCCCACCATCGTGCAGGGTGTGGTGCCGATTGTGGCTGGGCTGGCTGCTGTCTGGTATCTCCAAGGGTTTGCCCCCGACGATCTGTTGCTCGCGATTCCACTCCAGCAGGCTACGGCGGTGCTCTTGCCGCTGGGTTTATCGCTGGGCTGGCAGCGAGTGAATCTGCGGCAGACTTTTCGAATCCAGTGGCCCTATTCAGACGGCCAGTGGTGGCACGTAGCCGTCTGCATCATCGGGGCGGCGCTCGTGGGCAGCGGACTCTTTGCCTGCGGGGCTGCTGCCCTATTGGCGGTGAAGGGCACGCACGTATCGGCCGAAACACAGTTGCTCTCCTCGCGCCTGCTGTTGCTGCTGCAAAACCATCCGTGGTGGGTCTCCTGGAGCCTGATGGCACTGCTGCCGGCTGTCTGCGAAGAGTTGTTGTTTCGGGGTTGGACACTCTCTGCTTTCATCGGAAAAGCTCGCCAACGCGAGCGAGTGGTGGGGGCCGTGGTGGTGCAGGCGGCCTTGTTTGCACTGGTACACCTGCTCCCGGAGCGGATGCCCCAAACCCTTGTTTTGGGACTCGTACTGGGATGGATCACGATCACAACGGGCAGCCTTTTGCCTGCGATCATCTGCCACGTGGCCCACAACAGTATGCCCCTGATACTGATAGCTGGCATGGCTGATATGACTGGCCCGCCTGGCGGAATGGTGATGCTTGCGATCGGATGCGTGGCCGTCGGAATGATCTTGATCAGTTGGAGCGTGCGAAGCAGATCCGCCGATGCAAAAGAACTCGTAAGCCATTGAAGCACTCAGGCAGAACAAAAGGCAGAACAGATGCACCGCAGCATGGCAAGGCTCCGACACAATAGGCGAGCATTGCCGCTCTTCATCGTCGCCTTCCTGGGCGTATGGGTAGGATTCCAGATCGCCACTGGAGCGCCGCCCAGCGCGCCCTTACCGCCTGAACCCGTTACAGTGAACGAGCCCACCGACGCGGTGGACCCCATTCGGGTGGCCGTCACGCCGATAGCCTCGGCTGTTGAGTGGACTGGTAAACGCCCGACCGGAGTAGTGATCGACATCTGGAATGAAATCGCCGGACGGATTGGCGTTGCGACCGACTTTGTGCTGGAACCGACGTTCGTTCGGTTGCTCGAGGTGCTGCCTGCCGGCCAAGCCGATGTGTCGCTGGGCCCATTGGCGATTACAGCAGAACGGGAGCAGATGCTTGATTTCACGCACGCCATTTTTAATTCCGGCATGCGAATCGCGGTGCGCAATCGAGATGATTCCGGATTTCTGACGGCCGTCAAGTCGTTTCTTTCGTGGCGACTGCTCGAATTACTGGGATGCGTGATGGCCTTGGCTTTCTTCACTGGGCACGTGCTGTGGTGGTGCGAACGCCGCGAGAACCCCAATTCATTTCCTCGCCACTATCTGCGAGGCGTTGGGGAGGCGATGTGGTGGATCGGTTGCACGATTGTCACTGGCGGATGCGATAACAAACATGTGGGGAGTGCGATGGGACGTACGATTGCCTTCGGTTGGATGGTAGGCGGGATCGTGCTGCTGGCATCATTCACCAGCGTGCTCACCGCCACGATGACGGCCGAGCGAGTGGTAGGCACAATTCACGGGCCGCGCGATCTAGCTGGCCGCACCGTCGGCTGCCAGCAGGCGGCACTGTCGGCAAA
The DNA here is from genome assembly GCA_003670915.1 of Planctomycetota bacterium. Taxonomy (GTDB): domain Bacteria; phylum Planctomycetota; class Planctomycetia; order Pirellulales; family UBA1268; genus BAIKAL-G1-2R. Next base: position 5,276 of record QWQH01000101.1, read on the forward strand.
GACGGCAAGGCAGCGCGGTGCTCTGGTGGAGGAGTTTCCGACCGTCAAGGAGGCGCTCGATGCGCTGGCGCTGGGAATGGTCGAGGCCGTGGTGGGCGAAAACCAGTCCCTCATGGTTCTTGTGAACCAGCCCAACCGCGTCGGCATGCGACTGGTTGGTCCGATTTTCGAGACGTTTGACTACGGCTTCGGCGTGCCGACTGGTAGCCCGCTGCGCAAGCGGCTCAACAGGGCCATTCTTCAGATCCGGGAAGACGGCACGCTGGACCGTATCAAGAGCGAGTGGCTCGGCCAGCACGACTAGCGAAGAATGGCCTTCACCGGCTTGGCAGGCTCCACTCCGGTGAGCTTTGAGTCGAGGCCTTGGTGTGCGACTGTGAACTTGGCATGGTCGATGCCGAGCAGATGCAGCATCGTGGCATGGAGATCCCGCACATGCACGATGTCTTGAACGGCGTGGTAACCGAAATCGTCGGTCGCTCCATGCGAAATGCCCCCCCGAATGCCGCCGCCGGCCAGAAGCATGCTAAAGCCCTTGATGTGATGATCGCGGCCGATCTCCGCTCCCTGGCCCTGCCCCATGGGAGTGCGTCCAAATTCGCCGCCGATAATGACAAGCGTTTCACTCAGGAGTCCGCGACGCTCCAGATCGGTTAAAAGGGCAGTCGCCGCCCGATCCGTTGGCGGGCAAATCTCTCGCATGTACTTGTCGATGCCACCGTGGTGGTCCCACTCGCTGTGGTACAGGTGCACAAATCGCACGCCGCGTTCCACGAGCCGCCTAGCCATCAGGCAATTGGTGCCCACGGTCGCCTTGCCAGGCTCCGCTCCGTAGAGCGCGAGCGTCTCGGGCGTTTCGCTGGAAAGATCAGCCAACTGCGGCACGCTGGTTTGCATTCGGAAGGCAAGCTCATACTGCTTGATTCGGGTCACGATCTCTGGATCGGCAACCGATGCAAGGCGATGCTGCTCCAAAGCAGTGACCGTGTCGATGAGATCCCGCTGGTGCGAGGACGACACGCCGGGCACATTATTGACATAGTGCACCGGTGATCCAGAGGTTGAAAACTCTACCCCTTGGAATTGCCCAGGCAAGAAGGCAGAGTGCCACTGTCGGGAGGCGATCGGCTGAGGGTTGCGGCCTAACTTGCTTGTCATCACGACAAAACCAGGCAGGTTTTCGGCCTGACTGCCGAGGCCATAGGTCACCCACGCCCCCATGCTTGGCCTTCCGGAAAGGGCCGTACCGCAGTTCATGAATGTGTGGGCTGGATCGTGGTTGATCTGGTCGGTCACCATCGATCGCACGATCGCATACCGATCGGCCATCGAGCCGATCATTGGAAAGAAGTCGCTCACCGACGTGCCGCACTCCTTGTGCTGTGAAAACGTGGCACGGGGCCCCAAACAGACGAGCTTCTTCCCTTGCAACTGCGCGATGGGTTGCCCTGCCGTCACGCTGGCGGGCATCTCTTGGCCATCCAAACGGGCCAGCATCGGCTTGGGGTCAAAGGTTTCCAGATGGCTCGGGCCGCCGGCCAGACACAGAAAGATGACAGCTTTTGCCTTGGGCGAATGATGCAGCGGATGGATCGCGCCTAAAAATTGATCGCTGTCTAAGCCGCCGCCTGTGCTGGACGCCGTCGCCGCCATGCCGTCGCGGGCGAGCAATCCAGCGACAGCAGCGCCACCCAGCGAGAGGCCAAAGCGGCCCAGAAACGTGCGGCGATGGATGCTGGCTGTGGGGTCAAACATGAGCTTAGTACCTTGCGATTGCCTCGTGCAGATTGAGAACCACTCTGGCTGCTGCTGTCCACGCGGCCAATTCGACCTGGTCGATCGATGCATCTGAGCGAGCCAGACCGACAGAGAGCAGTTGAACCGCGGCGTTTGGGTCGGCCTTGAATTCTGCGCGACGCCTCGCGAGGAGACCCTTGACAAGCGATCGCTCGTGCGAGTCGGGCTCGCGAGAAACAGTCTGCCGCCAGAGGCATTCGATCCGAGTATCATCGGTTGGCCCACCGGTCGTGATCGCTCTTTCTGCAAGCATGCGGGCTGCTTCCACGAATGTCGGATCGTTGAGCAATACGAGCGCCGCCCTCGGCGTGTTGGATCGCATCCGGGTGGCAGTGCATTCCTCTCGCGATGGTGCATCAAAGGCAAGAAGTTGCGGGTGGAGAAACATCCGCTGCCAGTGAACGTAGAGGCCCCGTCGCCACTGGCGACTGTCTGTATCAACGTTGTACTCTCGCTGCGGAAAATTCAGGTGTTGGTAGTAGCCTGCCGGCTGATAAGGATGCACGCTAACGCCGCCGAGTTGCTCAACGAGTAGGCCGCTGACATACAAGACAGTGTCTCGCACGCCCTCTGCCGGCAGTCGCCAGCGGCCCTGCCTCGCCAAGAGCCTGTTATCGGGGTCACGGGCCAAAAGGTCGGCAGAGGCATTAGAACTCTGGCGGTAGGTGCGGCTGAACACAATCGTGCGGATGAGTTGCCGGAGATCCCAGTCGCTGGCAACCCATTCCAGTGCTAGGCGGTCCAGTAACGCCGGGTCATCGGGGGGCTCTCCTTGGCCTCCAAAGTCGCTCGTGCTTCTACATAAACCCTCGCCGAACAGCAGCGACCAGATTCGATTGACCATCACGCGGGAGGTCAATTCGCCACACCCTCCGCGCGCCACCGGTGTGATGAGCCACTGGGCCAAATCGGCCCGCGTGGCCCGGTCTTTGGTGTTGAGGCTGCCTAAAAAAACAGGAATCGCTGGCTGCACAAGAGGGCCCGTTTCGTCCATCCAATTGCCGCGATGCAAAATCCGGACATCTCGAGGCGTTGCGAGCGATTGCGTGACCATCACCTCGCGATTGAGTTGCTTGTGATCGGCCGACAGCTTCAAGAGGAGCGTCCGCTGCGAGATGACTTCCGCAGTTTCTGGCTCTGGCGGCTGTATCGACGGCGGCAGCACGTGCAGTGGGAGTTCGTTTTCAAGCGAGTGAATCTGCGACGCCATCTCGGTGGCTTTGGTACGGTCGAACGGGCCGACCACGAGTTTCTCCGGGGCCCGCGACGTGGGAATCTTGTTGGCGCCGTTTTTAAAATGGCTTTCGTCATCGATGTCGGCAAAAAATGCGCCGAGCGTGTGAAAATCTTTGGCTGTATATGGATCGTATTTATGATCGTGGCACTGGCTGCACCCGACGGTGGCTCCCAGCCACACACCGGATACGTTGCGAACCCGATCGGCCTGATAGATGGCCCTATACTCTTTGGGTTGAAGCCCTCCTTCGTGCGTTGTCTGCAGGAGGCGGTTGTAGGCACTTGCCAGAACTGGATCGTCTGCATGTTCCCCGTCGGCCGGCCCAACCAAGTCGCCTGCCAACTGCAATTCTGTGAATCGGTCGAACGGAATGTTGTCCAGAAATGCCTTGATCACCCAGTCGCGATACGGCGAAATACTGTGGTTTTGATCGCCGTGGTAGCCAACTGTGTCGGCGTAGCGAACTAAATCAAGCCACCAGACGGCCATCCGTTCGGCGTGCCTCGGCGAAGCCAGCAGTCGAGTTACAAGTGCTTCGTAGCGACTCTCGCGTGGGTCGCCCAGATAGGCATCCACCTCTGCTGGTGATGGCGGCAGTCCGGTGAGATCAAATGTGATGCGTCGCAGCAGCGTGAGCGGATCGGCATCGGGAGAGGGGGCGAGTCCTTCAGCCTCAAGTCGGCCGATGACGAAGGCATCGATCCAATTGAACGACCAGTCGCCTCGCTGTGCCGGCGGCGGTGAGTGGCGTTTGGGCGCGACATAGGCCCAGTGCGGATCATACCGGGCACCCGCCGCGATCCATAGTCCCAGCATTTCCTTCTGAGCAGCAGCCAGCACATGGTTGCTCTCCGGTGGGGGCATCCGCGCATCGGAATCAGTGTCGTAAATTCTGGCAATCAGTTCACTGGTGTCTGGACTGCCAGGCACGATCGCCACGGCACCACTATCCAGTTGTGAGGTGGCCGATTCGCGGACATCCAACCGCAAGCCTGCCTGACGGTTCTGTGCATCGGGACCGTGACATGCAAAGCAGGTGTGCGAGAGAATCGGCCGGATGTCGCGGTTAAAATCTGGGACTTTTTCAGTGGCCCAGACCAGAGAGGGCAGAGAAACTGCTACCATCCAAAGCCAAGCCAACCGGCCCGAGATGCCTTTGGAAGGGTTCATACGCATGGGAACTCACTGAACCAGATCGGTCGCCTGCCAATAGATGCCAACTAACTAGGGCAACGAACACACACCATCCGGAGATTGTAGCATTCGTTTCAAAAAGCCCTCCGCAACGTTTTCTATTTGTAAAACAGCCATGTTTCGCTACTGCTTTGCACCCGTCGTCTGAAGTAAGTCAGACTGCCATGCCACCCGTGGCACGCAATGACTCGTTGACGGCTGGCCGTCGCGAACGTAGATTTCAGCGGCTTGCGCGCGTTTTTTAGCGTTTGTCTGGCAGAAGTACCGATCCCCACTTTGAAAGGCCTCGATTCGCACATGGCAACCACGCTCCGCAAAAAGTCTGCCGGTAAAAAGTCGTCCAAGAAAATAAACAAGGCCGCCAAGTCGGGTCGGATGATCTATTTCTTCGGCGCTCAAAAGTGCGACGGCGACGGCACGATGAAGGCCCTGCTCGGCGGCAAGGGAGCCAACTTGGCCCAGATGACCAAGATCGGCCTGCCGGTGCCCTGCGGCTTTACGATCACAACGCAGGTCTGCATCGACTACTACGACACGGGCAAGAAGTTTCCTAAG
>QWQH01000021.1 GCA_003670915.1 Planctomycetota bacterium
CGAGGATCGTGAAGGGGCGGCCGCGATACGCCGGCACGATTGCCTCGAGAAACTTAAAGACCGCAAACGCCAGAATGCATGAGGTGATGGTGACGCCGAGGCCCCAGCCGGTTTTCAGGCCCACGTAGAGGTTCGAAATGGACATCACGCCGCCGATCACCATGCCTGTCAGCACAGCGCGCGGCGTGAGTTGAACGGCATCGTCTCCTTGGTAGACGGTGTCCAGCCACAGTCGAGCAGCCTCGCGATCATTGTCAGATGGCGGCTTGGGCGGGACGGGATTCATGCTGGCTATGATGCTGGTGGCAGAATGGTGTGCGAGCCCTCGGCGAGCGGGCACCACATCTTACGTTCATCTGGCCGGATCATAGCAACTGAGGCAAGAGGGCCTTCATGCCAACCGAGGCCGTCTTAAAAGACGTCAAGGTTGAAGTGATGGCCTTGATGGTAGAGCCGTCGCTTTGGGTACTCGTTGTGCCAGCCGCGATTGTAGACAGGCACCCGCATTTCCTGCGGATAGCGGTGGTAGAGATCATTGGCACTTTGCATGTAGCCATCGGCATAGTAATTTTGCGGATAGAAGATGTAGGGGTAGTGGTAGAATCGATTCCAGTCGGGCGTGGCAGCCGATTGGCCCCACTGTCTGCCGTAGGCCTGCTGGCCGGCGACTGGCTGAGCTTCTACGGAAGCCGTGGTCAAGAAAGTCGCCGCAACCACAGTGGCCGCAGCGGCATATGCATACCGTTTCATCAGATGGTCCCCCCGGAACAGTGAGCGTCTGGGAAACTATCGTCTGGCCGGACAACCGTTCTTGACGGAAAAATCATTCAAAGCAGAATAGACTACCTCGCTGTCAGCTAGGCAGTTTGGGCAGTCGCCGCGGGCTGAACGTTCGGAAAACGACCCTCGGCCAGTTCGCGGTCCCACTCTGCGGTGAGTGGCCAATCGGGGGCGCAGGTGCCGAAGTCGGCCAGCTTGAGATAGCCCTCAAGTCGGCTGATCGTCTTGGCCAGCAGGCGGTTGTCCTTCCGAAAGATTGGGCCATGGCTCGGCAGAAGCCATTCCACATCGCTCGCCGCGATCCGATTGAGCGACTGAATAAACGCCGGAATATCACTGCCGTGATGTGCGTCGATGGCACCGACAGAACCATCCCGATAGATGTTATCGCCAGATAGAAGCAGGGTACCCATACGAAAGGCAAGTTGGCTGTCGGTGTGGCCCGGCGTGTGCCAGACCTCAAGTCGTTGCCCTCCGATTTCGATCGTGTCCCCATCTACCACAGTCTTATCGATCTTCACGACGGGCATGTCGAGGTGGACATTTTGTGCCGCAATCTCAGCAAATGTCTTGATTCGATCGCCGGTTTCGAGCGATTCAACGGCCAAGGGATGCGCGATCACAGGTGCCTTGAGAATACTCTTGGCTTTGGCAAGGCCTTGGACATGGTCTACGTCGGCATGAGTGGCGACCAGAGCCCGGCACTGCAAGAGCGGGAAATCCAACTGACGGATCATCTCGATGATCTCGTCCACGCTTTCGGTATAGCCTATATCGATCAGTCCCCAATCTCGATCGTCGTGCACAAGGTAGACATTGCAGCCGATCCGCCACCCGGCCTGGTAGTTCATCTCAATCACACCGGGAAATATTGGGCGGCGTTGAAGCATAGATATTTTTAGACGTTTCAAAGGCGAATGGTAGGTGGATTTGCGGAGCCAATCGCCAGAAGACACACTTGTCTCTCTGTCGAGCAGCAACGCCGCAGACTACGTGTGAGTGTAGCGCGTCGATCGTCCGCAGGCAACGATCCCCGCTCCAAAGGCGAAGGCTGGAGGCAAAATGATGTTTTGTCCCCTTGAAAAGAGGAAGTGAGTTCCGCATTGCGATCAGATGTTTCCGATCCCATGAGCCGGCAGCCTTTGCAAACGACAGCAGCCTTGGCTGAGTTGACCGCATTTGCGGCGTGGGCCAGAAGCGTCGAACAACTGTGCGACTTGATCGATTCCCTGCGTCCGCTGGCATTCTCGCTGGGCTTGCCGGATCCAAGTGACACAGCGTGGCACGGCCAACTGTTCGGCAAACTGCGGCCGCAGGCCTCGCGCGAACCGCTGCTCGTGGCGGCAGTGTGCGGCGGCACCAATACAGGCAAGAGCCTCATTGCCAACGCATTGGCTGGCTCGGTGATCAGTCGCTCGATCGCCGAGGCTGCCCGTACTCGGCACCCGGTAGCCAGCCTGCCTCAGGGCTTGGCATCGCGCATCGATCTGGCTGAGCTCTTTCCCGGGTTTACGCCTCGGCCTTGGTCGAGCGCAGACGATGCGATTGGTTCCGAAGCGGATGGCAGCGAAAATGTGTTGGTGTGGCGCGAGGATACAACAGGCAAGCAATCAGACAGGCTCGTGCTCCTCGACACGCCGGATATCGACGGTCCGCTGCGTACCAACTGGCAGCGAGCCGAATGTGTTCGCAATGCGTGCGACGTACTCGTGGCGGTGCTTACGCAGCAGAAATACAACGATGCTGCTGTGCGAGAATTCTTTGCCGCCGCTGGCGCCGCGAGCAAGACGGTGATTGTGATTTTTAATATGGTCGAATGGCCCCAGCAGCGAGAGAAGATCGGCGGCTGGCTGGCCACGTTTCGAGCCGAAACGGGTGTCGAGCCGGTGGCTGTTTATGCAGCCCCGCACCATTCCGGCCACGCGCAGGCAGGGCGGATCGATTTCTTTGCGATGAGCGAATGTGCTTCGCCCGAGCCTTCTCACCGACAAGCCGTCGACCATGCCCACCGGCGAGCCGATGGCAGTACGGACGTGGGGGCCAGCCTCAGCGATTTCGATTTTGATCGCATCAAGGTGCGGGCCATGAAGGGGGCTTTTCGCGTGGTGCTCGATTCGCACACTGGCGTGGAGGCATGGTTGGACGACATCCAGATCCATGCTCGCGACTGGCAGCAGGCGCAGCAACTTTTAGCCAATGAGGCGACGGTCAGGCTGGAGTTGCCGACAGCCCCGAGCGAAATAGTCTGGAACGAGATCTGGCAGTGGCTGGAGCCTCAACGCTCGACGCTGGATCTTACAGTAAGCGCATGTTACCGGTTTGTTGTTAGCCGAGTGCTCTGGGTGGCACGACAAACAGGGCTTGCGAAAAGCGAGGCGGAGCAACGCGAGGATTTCTCAACCAAGGAATTGAAATCGCTCAAGCAGGCACTTGGCGATTTCGTCCAACGGTTGGAGGATGCCTGCCAACACAACGGTCGTCTGGCCGAGATGCTAAGGGGAGTGCTCGTGGATCCAGATCGCACGGCGTGGTATGCCGATCTGGAACGCCGACACAACAACCTACCGATCGTCTCGGATGATTACCAAAAATTTGTGCGAGGCGAACTCGACCGTTTCTCCCGCGCAAACCCCGACACAGTGAAATGGATTCTGGCTGGGCTGAACGTTGGCGCCGTGGCTCGGCCAGCCGTCACGGTGGGGCTATTTGTGGCAGGTGCCGCCGTAGTGCCCGCTGCTGCCGTGACGGCTAGCGGGCTTTCTCTGCTGATGCACTCCGTGGGTGACATCGTTGTCGGCGCGGCGGCGATCACGACAGGGGAGGGGGCGTTGGGCCTGACCGTCGTTGGGCTCAAGCCGCTTTTAGAAACGCTCTTTGCGAACTGGTCTGCCGAACGCGGTCGCGTGCTGGCTGAAACCTTGCAGGGCGTTGTGCTTGGCGGCCGTCTGGAGGAGATCAATCGTCTGGCCGCGGCGGCGGCCCGTCCGGAGGTGGCTGAGGCTAGACGCCTCTTGTTGGAGTGCCGCCAGAAATTTACTTAGCTTTTTTTCAGCAACCTATATGCACCCACAACACATCCCCAATTCCGTGCCGCTTCCTGCGGTCGATTTTTCGGCATTCGACGAACTCATCGCCGCGATGGCCGGCTGGAGCAACGCCTTGGACGGGTGGGCTCCTGCTGCCCATGTGCGACGCGAGTGGCAACAGGTCGAGCCGCGTCTGGATTCAGCGAGGCGGGAATTATCGCGAGTGTTGGTTGTTGGTGTGATCGGCGGCACCGGCACCGGCAAGAGTACGCTCGTCAACGCATTGGCTGGTGGAGATGTCAGCCCGGCTGGAGATGTTGCAAGGCCGACGACGATGCACCCAGTGGTCGTCATCGCAAGAGATATTGATAGCTCATGGCTCCCGCTGGATGCGATGGAGGCCAGAGTTGTACGGAGCAGTGCCCCTGCCGTCGCCAATATCGTGCTGGTGGATTGCCCCGACCCGGATACGCAGTCTGCCTCGGCGGCCGACCAGCGTGGGCAGCCTGCATCGGCTGGCCCTCGCCCCAGCGACACCAACCGCAACCGGGATCGACTGGAAGCCGTGCTGCCAGCGTGCGATGTGCTCTTGCTCGTGGCCACGGCACAGAAATACCGATCCTGGATCGTGGCCCGCGAAGTAGCGGCGTTTGCCCCTGGTCGGCCGCTGCTTTTTGTGCAAACGCACGCCTCCCGCGATCCGGATATTCGCGATGATTGGCGTCGCGAGCTGGAATCGCAGGGCTTTGTGGTGCCACGTATCTTTCGTCTGGATGCGCTTGAAGCTGCCCGCCGCGCGGCTGCTGGCGTGAAGCCGGAGAGTGGGTTTGCGGAGTTGGTGCAGGCCATCGACGCGGAACTTGTTGGCAGGGCGGCTCGACGCGTACGCCGCACAGGAGCCCTCGATCTTGCCGAGTGGTTTGTGCGTCAGTCGCGGCAGCATCTGGAGCCGATGCGTGGGCCGGTCTCGCAATTGGCTGCGGGCGTCTGCGCCCAGCGTGTACGGTTAGAGGGGTTGCTAGCCACGGCGGTCGAAGCCAAGCTCCGCGCCAGCCGTTCGGCTTGGCAGAGAATGATGACAGAAGAATTGCTCGCCCACTGGCACGGCGGGCCATTTGCGATGTTTCTTCACTCCGTTGCAGCGATCGGCTCCTTCTGGCCGCGTTTTCGCTCCGCTGGTGGCGGCTTGGTCGCACGGCTTTTGGCGGGGCAGGCCGCCGTGCCCGCTGTCAGTGGCCACGGCGCATGGCAGGCGATTGAGGAACTGGGGATTGGTGAGGCCGATGTGGAACAGTCGCGGAGCATTCTGGCAGGGCTTGCAGCACGGGCTAGGGTGACCGAGCCGATGGTGGGCCGCGCACGATTGAACGAGGCTGGCGTGCAGGACACAGTGAACGCACTCTTGGAGCGCACCAGCGCGTGGCTGGCATCAGGGATTGAGCGGCTTGTAGCCGAACGCCGCGGCCGGATCGAAAGCCCGCTTTTACGTATGGTGTGCGAGGTGCTTTTCACATCGCTGGTCGTGGCGGTGCTCGCTCGCGCGGGTTGGAATTTTTTTTACGGGCACCTCTGGGCAGGCCGCCCTGTTGAGGGAATTGGATTTTTGCAGGAAGCAATGATCTGGGTCATTCTGTGGGGATTTTTTCTGCGTTGGATTGTTTTTGCCCGACTACGCATGGGGCGTACGGGAGACATCGCAGCCTTATTAGCGAGATTGCCAAATGCGAGGCTCGTGGATCCGCTCCTGAGCGATTTTGCTTTGGCCGCTGGTCAGGCTGGCGGCTTTATTGAGCAGGGCGATCAGCTGGGGAGCAAGTGCGTTGGATTAGCCTCACAACTGGCTGAGCCAAGCAATGGGTTAGGAAGCCTCCGTCGGGAGCCCGCATGATCCGATCGGTTCTGCCAACGAGGCTTGCGCGGATGGCAGCGGTATGGCTGTGCGGCTTGGCCTCAGTGGTGCCCGCGGCTGAACTGGCAGAGGTTCTTGCCTGCAGAGAATTAGTATGGGCCGCCGATCAAGAAGGGGGGGGGCCGCACGTATTTCCCGACCCAAAGAATCCGGAGCAAGTGAAGGGCTTCGAGGTTGATCTCGCGGCCATGCTGGCCGTTGAAATCAGCAGGGCATCGGGGGGGCGTAGTGTGCATTCCAGAATGCAACAAGGGCAGTGGGATCGCCTCCCGCTCTTGGTGGGCCGCGTTGCCGACTGCGTGCTCAACGGCATTGAACTGACCCCCGAACGCCAGCGTGACTACCACTGCTCGCGGCCCTACTTTGCCTATGGTTTGCAACTGCTCTCGCGGCGAGACGGGCCGCTGGTATCGCTCGAGACATTCACCTCACTAGGCCCAACTGGACGGTGGAAGGTGGGCGTGCTGACGGGCTCAGCCGCAGAGAGCTTCATGCGGAACCGTATCGATTTTCAAATTGATGTCATTGGCTACGACGGCACGATCGACTGCATGGAGCAGGTGACCAGTGGCGTGCTGGATGCGACGGTGCTGGACGACTGCATCGCGAGTTTTTATGCCGATCGCTTCGTGCACCTCCGGGCCGTAGGCCGGCCGTTTGCCGGCGGCTTTTACACAATCCTGACGGCTCGTGATACGCCCCACCTATCGGCAGCGATCGATGTGGCTCTGGGCCGCATGATCGCCGGCGGCGGGCTAGAGGAGTTGTACGATCGCTGGGATTTAGCTGGCCGCCAGCAGATCCTGCTGCTTCGCGACGCCACTGAAATCCCACCAGCACAGCAGCGCAGCCTGCTGGAGTTGGCCCACGATAGTTTGCCGCTGCTGATGGCATCGGCCGGAATGACAGTGCTGCTTTCCTTCGCCGCGATGCCGCTGGCAATCGCGATCGGCCTCAGCTTGGCAATCGGGCGGCTGTACGGGCCGCTGGCACTGCGGCCATTCATGGCTGGCTACGTCGAATTGCTTCGAGGCACGCCCCTCATGCTTCAGCTTTACGCCATCTTCTTTCTGCTTCCAAAAATCGGGTTGGCCTTGCCGGCGCTCGTGGCCGCCATCGCAGGACTTGCCCTCAACTATTCGGCCTACGAGTCGGAGATCTACCGAGCGGGACTCAAAGCTGTGCCAGGCGGGCAATTCGAGGCGGCGCTTTCGCTGGGAATGACGAAGTGGCAGGCTCTTCGGCATGTGATTGTCCCTCAGGCGGTGCGGATCGTGATGCCGCCCGTGACCAACGACTTTATCGCCCTCTTCAAAGATACAAGTGTGTGCTCTGTCATTACGGTCATCGAACTCACCAAGCGATACAGTGTGTTGGCACTCTCGACCGGCAGGATCATGGAGTTGGCCATCGTCACGGCACTGCTGTATTTGGCCATGAGTTGGCCGCTCTCGCTGCTCTCTCACTGGTTTGAGCATCGGCTTGCACAGCGGGGATCACCATTCGGAAAAGCATAGAAGTGAGGCAAAGCGTGATTGCGATCAGGAGTCTTTCAAAAGCCAGATCCGGAGTGCCCGTGCTCTCGGACGTCAGCCTGACGGTAGCCGAAGGGGATGTGACGGCCTTGGTGGGGCCTTCCGGCGGCGGCAAAAGCACGCTCCTGCGATGCTTGAACGGACTCGATGGTTTTGAGTCAGGGGAAGTGACGATCGCTGGGCATCGCCTTCTGGCCGGGTCACACTCGCCGGATGTCTTAGAAGCGTTGCGGCAGGATGTTGGGATGGTGTTTCAGCAGTTCAATCTCTTCCCTCATATGACCGCCATTGAAAATGTGTCACTATCGCCGCGAGTAGTCAGTCGGCTTCCGGCAGGGGAGGCGAGATCGCAGGCGATGCGATTGCTTGAGCGGGTGGGGCTTGGATCGTTTGCAGATGCTAGGCCAGCCACGCTTTCCGGTGGGCAGCAGCAGCGGGTGGCCATTGCTCGAGCCTTAGCCATGAAGCCTCGCGTGATGCTTTTCGATGAACCGACCAGTGCGCTTGATCCGGCAATGGCCGCTGAGGTTTTGGATGTGATCCTCGACCTAGCGAGGGCCGGACAGACAATGATGATCGTCACACACGACCATCTATTTGCGCGTCGGGCAGCTGCGAATGTGGTCGAGTTGGTGGGCGGTCGCGTCACTGCGGTTTCAAAAAAAACTCCGCCCGGGACAGGTGTCCCGGGCGGAGCTCACTGACTGAAGTCGGGCAACGGAAAGTCCGTTTTGACCAACTGATTTCAAACTGATTACTTCGCGGAAACCGTCCGGCTCACCGCAATGACGCGGCTAGGAGCCTTCTTCGACGCCGAAGCATCGGGAGTCGGGGCAGCAGGTGCCTCGACAGGAGCCTCTGCACCGCAAGCCGGTTCGCAGCAACCGTTGCCGGCACCGCAATCTGGCTCGCCAGCGTCGCAGCAGCTTGAGCAGCAGCTACGTTGACGATGGCAATGCTTCTTCTTGGCTTCGTGGCAAGCGCGGAGAAGATCCTTGATGACATGCTTCTTGCAACGCTTCTGCTTGCAGCAACCGTTACCGGCATCGCAAGCTGGCTCGCAGCAACCGTTACCGGCATCGCAAGCTGGCTCGCAGCAGCTCTTTTTGCTGTGCTTGCTCTTGCAATGTGCAAACAGGCCTTTCATTCCGCCGAACAGGTCATGCTTCTTGCAACGCTTCTTGCAGCAACCATTGTCAGCACCGCAGCTTGGCTCGCAGCAACCGTTTCCGGCGTCGCAAGCTGGCTCGGCACAACCATTTCCGGCACCGCAAGCCGGTTCCGCACAACCATTCCCGGCACCGCAAGCCGGCTCACAGGCGTCCGAGCAGCCGCCGTTGCCGGCTCCGCAGTCGGGCTCACAGCACGAAGTGCAGCTCTTATGGCCGCCGAGCATCCGATCGAGGATCTCAAAACCGAAGGACTGACTACAAACGGTAACGCCAAGAACCAGCGCTCCGAGGAACAACATACGCTTCATCGAGCCACATCTCCTTTGCTTGTAGATCCAGCACAGACTCTTTGTCTGTTTCGCGAGGCTAGTCACCTCGAGTGCGTGATCCACTTACTTTTTCCGCGACAGGCCTGTCGAGCCATTCCGTGACTCGAGTTATTTTCAGGTTGCTGCCGCCCCCTGGTTGCCCGACGGGCACAGTGATGCCCCGGGGGACAAAGAGGGCTATCGGCCGATGGATCAAAGGAGCTTGAGCGAGCCCTAAGTATTTTTTGAGAAACGACTTACGGTGCGCATTAGGTAAGAAATGCCGTGCGTTTTGCCTGCGTAATCTGTACGGCTTTGTGTTCTCTAACCGGTACAGATTCACGCGGATTTTTGGCGTGATCGTTGCAGCTTTACGCGCGGCCTCGTCAGGCGACGAGAGTCTGCCGATTGTATGGGCTAGAACACGAACGCTTGACGGGCATTCAACAGCCCGTATGCTCTTGTCCGGAATCTGGTGGCCCGTCGATTGCGTCTGCTTTTGACTGGCAAACAGGGAACACCGGTGTGATTCCGGGACGGCCCCGCCGCTGTATCCAAGCGACTCCTCAAAAGAGGAAAAGGCCGGCTGATATCGAGCCATTGCGAATGAGGCAGCATGTGCGGCCAGTATTCGCGAGAAGGCAGGCAGCCGGTTGAGCTTGGGAGTCAGAAGACCTACCAGCTTTCGTGAGCATGCCAATCTGCGAGGGCAGAGTGGCAGGCACGGGCGAAGAGCGGTTCAAGGCCGTCGTCGTCCGGTTGGTCGAAAGAAACCGAAAACGATTCTCTCAGCAAAGCACTCGATTCACTTGGATTGCAGCCCTGCCTAGGCAGATGCAACTACCGTGTGAGTCGCTGTACGCACTGGTGGAAGCGAATTGTGCGGGTTGCATGCATCAGAACCTTTTCGAGGACGGTCTATCGCCGGTGCCGAGAGAGACTCGCGTCAATCGATTGCGTTCTGGATCGTCTTGGCACCCGGCGGGCATGACGCTCGTGGAACTGCTCGTTGTGGTCGTCATCGTGGCATGGCTTGTCGCGCTCTTAGTACCTGCGGTGCAAGCCGCTCGTGAGTCGGCAAGGCGAACGACATGCCTGAACAACCTCCGGCACATAGGATGCGGCCTGCACGGCCACCTTGTGGCGAAACGCACGTTTCCGATGGGCTGCCTTGAATGGAAGGCTGGCACCGGCGGAACGAATCGCTGTTTGGCATGGAGCGCGTTGATTCTGCCTTGGCTTGACGAGCAGACAACGGCGGATCGAGTGAATTACCAGAAGCCGTTCGATGATCCTGCCAATGCG
>QWQH01000110.1 GCA_003670915.1 Planctomycetota bacterium
CTCGCGGCCTTGGGGAAGTACAGTTACTGACAGTTATCGCTTGAGCCGAGGCTGATTGAGTCACATTCGTCCCGACTCCCGCAAAAAGGGGTGTGCCCTTGAAAATGCCCACTCCGGTGGGACATTGAGTGGGCTTTGCAACACAGGAATTCGAAGTTTTGACGTGAAAGTTTTTGAAAGCTAGAGAGCCATGCGTACTAAAAATGTCGTCCCTCGCCTGAGGGCCAAGAAGCGTCTTTTCAAGCGTGTAAAGGGCTCGGTCGGTGGACGCCGCCGCCTCCTGCGAACGGCCAAAGAATCAATCATTCGTGCTGGTGTTTTTGCCCGCCGCGATCGTCGCCGTAAGAAGCGGGATTTCAGGCGGCTTTGGATCATCCGGATCAATGCTGCAGTGCGGGAGCGAGGCATTCGCTACAGCCAGTTCATTGCCGGCCTAGAAAAAATTGGCTCCGACCTCGATCGCCGCACGCTCTCCGAGATGGCGGTCTTAGATCCAACCGGTTTTGATGCGGTTGTGGATCAGGTGCGCATGGCCCTTGGCCTGCCGGAGCCGGCCGCGGTCGCGTAAAGCAGTGGCAACTGTTTCGCTGGACTCGTTTGTGGAAGCGCTGGATCGTCTGCGGGCAGAGGCTGCCGCCGTCCTTGAGTCGGCGGCCGATGCAGGAGCCATCGAAAAAGCCCGCGTGAATTTCCTAGGTGTGAAAAGCGGCCAGTTGAAGGAACTCCAAAAGCTTCTTTCTGGGCTGAGCCCCGACGATCGTCCGGCCGGTGGTAAGCGATTCAATGACGCGAAAGCCGAGATTGTCGCCAGCTTTGCATTGGCTCAGGATCGCGTGGCATCCTCGCAGCAGTCTGGGGTGCCGAACGTAGAGGCGATCGACGTCACGCTTCCAGGCGATCCGGTTCGGATGGGTCACCTGCATCCGATCACCCAGACGATCCGTCGCGTTCAGGAGATCATGGCGAGGTTGGGCTTTGAAAGCGTGGATGGTCCCGAAGTGGAAGACCAGTGGCACAATTTTGACGCCCTGGCTATCGGCGCAGAGCATCCCGCCCGCGATCCCCTCGATAATTTTTATCTGGCCGTTGCGCGAGGTTCCGACCCACTTTTGCTCCGCTCGCAGACAAGCACCGTACAGATTCGGGTGATGGAGCGCCGCGAGCCACCCTTGCGAATCGTATCGCTGGGTCGCGTGTATCGCCCCGACACGGCCGATGCGACCCACTACCCGATGTTTCATCAGGTCGAAGGCTTGCTCGTGGAACCCGGCGTGACGCTGGCGCACCTCAAGAGTGTGCTGCGTTTCTTCGCGTCGAGCTTTTTGGGCGGTGATGTTCGCGTGCGATTTCGGCCATCCTTTTTCCCGTTTACTGAGCCAAGCGTGGAAGTTGATATGGAATGGGGCGGACGCTGGATCGAGATGGGAGGCGCAGGGATGGTCGATCCGGCGGTCCTCGAAGCCGTTGGCTACGACCCAGATAAAGTGTCTGGTTTTGCGTTTGGCTTGGGCGTAGAACGGATAGCAGCTCGCCGCTACGGCGTCGCAGATATTCGTGACTTCTACCGCAACGATGTTCGCTTTTTAGAACAATTCTAAAAGCGATCTCGCAGCAGCTTTTTTCATACTCATACATCAGCGGTGCCGAACAATGATTATCTCGATGAACTGGCTGGCAGACTACGTGCAATTGACGGGCGCTTCGTCACCGGCTGTTTCGCTCGCGGATATGCTCGCAGAGCGGTTGCTGATGTCGGGGCTCAATCACGAGTCAACGCGAGCGATTGGCGACGACACAGCCGTTGAAATTGAAGTGACGAGCAATCGCCCCGACTGCCTGGGGCATATTGGCGTGGCACGGGAGGCCGCCGTGCTTTTTTCGCGGCCGCTGCACATTCCCGACCCACGCCCGTTGGAAGCGGGCGGTATTGCGGCAGAGAGCATTGCTGTTGAGATCCGTTCGCCCGAGTGCTGCCCATTCTATTTGGCCAGAGTGATCCGAGGGGTTCATGTTGGCCCCAGCCCCAGTTGGCTCGTCGAGCGTTTGGCAACAGTGGGAGTTGAGAGCGTCAACAACGTTGTGGACATCACGAATTATGTGATGCTGGAGTGCGGTCAGCCGATGCACGCCTTCGATTTGCAGAAGATTTGTGGCGGTCAAATCATCGTACGTCAGGCCGAAGCAGGCGAACTGTTTGTAGCGATCAATCATAAAACCTACTCGCTCACCTCGGCGATGTGCGTGATCGCGGATACCGAAGGGGCTGTGGCCTTGGCCGGCGTGATGGGGGGCGCAAAGAGCGAGGTCTCGGAAAGCACCGTCGATATTCTGCTCGAGTCAGCGCAGTTTGCACCGCTGGCTGTGCGGGCTGCGGCCCGTGGTCTTTTGCTGGGCAGCGGTTCCTCGTACCGCTTTGAGCGCAGCCCCGATCCCGCAGCGGTGGAATGGGCCAGCCGTCGGGCAGCGGCGATGATCCTCGACACTGCCGGAGGCGTGCTGGAGCGAGGTGTTGTCGAGGCTGGCACGCTTGCATGCTCTCCAGTTGCGATCGATCTGCGTCACGCTCGCGTGGCCCAGGTGCTGGGCATCGACATCCCACAGCCTCGGCAGCGATCGATCCTCACGGCTCTCGGATTTGCGGGCGTGGCAGCAGCAGGGCCAATGGCTGCAGGCAATGCCCCATCCGACCGCTCGCGATGGCAATCGCCCACGTGGCGTCGCGACGTATCGCGGGAGATTGATCTGGTCGAGGAAATCGGCCGCATCGAGGGCTACGAACAGGTGCCGGAAGACGAGTCAATCAGCGCACAGTCCGTCGAACTCTCGGCCCGCGAGCAGGCCGTCCGCATCGCATCGTCCGTTCTTGTGAGTGCTGGAATGTGCGAGGCGATCACCCGTAGCGTCGTCAACGAGCACATGGAAGCCACGCGCAGCCCGTGGAGCGATGGTATGCCGCTGAGCATTGCTCCGGCACTTGTGCGAGGGGCCGACCGTCTGAGACGTACGCTTGTGCCGAGTTTGTTGGAGGCCCGCGCCGGCACGCTGGCCGTTGGTGCGCCTCACGGCGAACTTTTCGAAGTGGCTCACGCGTATTTGTCACGAGCCGACATTGAATTGCCACTGTCCAAGCCGAGAGCCGTGCGAGCGAATGCTCGAACCCCTGAGGACTCCATTCTGGAGGAACCGCTACTCGTGTCGCTTGTGACCGGTGGTGAGTTTGCCTCCGCCAAGGGTCTCGCCGAGGCGATACTCCTGCGATTGGGCATCGGGGGCGATCGCCAGCCACCAGCGGTTTCTGTGTGCGTGGAGTTTCGGCCGCTCGAACTTGATCTCTTTGCGCCAGGCCGTGCCGCTGAAATCCTGCTGCATCGCCACGCGCAATCAGACGAGCGGATTGGGGTCGTTGGTGAAATCGCCCCGGTGGTCTTGAAGCGATTTGGTTTAGAAGGCCCCGTTACCGCCGCCGAACTGCGACTGGATCGGCTGGACTGGGCCGTGGGCGTGGATCGAGTGTTGCAACAGCCGAGTGACTTTCCTGCAATCCAGCGGGATATCAATCTTGTGGTCGACATCGCTGTGCCATGGAGCAACATCGTCGCTGCAATCTATAGTGTTTCCCATCAAGCCACCGGACTAGGCCACACAGGCAACGACAACATCCTTGAGGAGTGTCGACTGGTGCAGGTCTGGAAGGACGAGGCGAGGTTGGGGACTGGAAAAAAAAGTGTTGTTGTATCACTGCGACTGCGAAGCCACGCAGGCACGCTCTCAGGCGAAGAGGCTCATCGCGTGATCGAATCGATCGTCGTAGCGTGCGGCCAACGAGTTGGTGCCACGCTCCGTAGCTAACGTCGACGGTTGTAGGTGTGGATGACCGTCCTCGTGGTCCACGGATTAGCGATCCGAATAGACCCGAGTGATCTCTTCCTTCGTAAGCGGCGAAGGATTCTCGTCGCTGGTGAGTTGCACCTGCACACGCTGGTCGCCCTCGCGACGGCCTTTCACACGCACGCGAAAGACGGCCTCCTCCGAGGGAGCAAGCTTGGCTAACGGCTCAAACACAACCGTAAGATTTTCGATGCGGTGAGCCGCAGGGCCAGAGGCCTCGAGTGGTTCTAGATCGCCGAGCAGCGTGGCTGTAAGCCGCACGCCGCTGGCGGCCTTCGTACCTTGGTTGCCCACTCGTACGACGTATTCGGTGAGCCCATTGACCTCGATCGGATCCTCGCTATCGGTGACTTCAAAAAAGATAGCGGCGAGGCCCTCGACCTCGACGGTGTGGGCCACCTGATCGGAGAGGCCGTTTGCAGTGCGAGCCGCCGCGACGATTTTCTGCGGGCCAAGATCGATGGGCATTACCACGACTTCGACGGTGCCTGTCTCCGCAGCGGGGAGCTCCTCAAGATTCCAGAGCACTCGGTGCGTTCGCTCCTCGTAGTAGCCAGCGTTGTTGGCACGCATAAATTTCATGCCCGGCGGGAGTTGCGCGACGAGTTCAACCGATTTGGCGGGGGCTGTGCCTGCGTTGGTCATCGACAGAATGCAGGTGGCGGGCCTCTGCAGGTAGCGTCGCGATGGAATATCGGCTGAGAGTTCGAGTGTGGGGGCTGTCACCTCGATCCGCACCGGATGCACGACCTCGATCTGGCCATCGGCCCTCGCAGTGAGTTGCGTGGCGTGCACGCCCGGGCTGGTCGAGGCCAGCGAGAGATCAATCGTACGAGATTCACCGGGCTGCAGCTGTCCGATGTCGTATTCGAGTTCGCGACCAGATTGATGAGTGACGCCCTCGGGTAGCAATCCCTCCAGCACAACGCCGGTGGCTACGCCCGTGCCCGGATTGGTGATGCGGATTGAAAGTTGTACGTCCCTACCGACCAGCACAGGCTGCGGCGGAGCAGCGTCGATCCGCAGGTCAGGCTTGGTGGCACGGGATCGCACCGAGGCATCGGCGCGGAAGCTCACGCTGGCAACGCTCCCAACATCTCCCTCCACGGTCGGCATGACCTCGATTGTCACGCGAGACTGGCCCCCAGGGGGGAGCGATCCAAGCAACCAGACGAGGTCGCCGGTTGCTCCTATTCCTCCGGTTTGAGTGGCTGGACTGGCTGGTGGAGTCGTTGCGATGAGCGATGTTCCGTACGGTACAGAATCCCGCAGGGCGACGTCATGCGCCGTGGCGGTGCCAACATTGCGGACGAAAATTTCATAGCGGGCCGACTTGCCCACTTGTACTTCGCGAGGCCCTCGTTTTTCCAAGGCCACTTGCGGCGTCTGCAAGCCTTCGAGTTGGAGCGGACCCGGGCGTCCGTGGCCGGTAGCAGCACCGCCATTGGCTGCGCCAGTCTGCGTGCGACTGGCCGCGTTGTCTGAGCCTATTAAATCTGCACTGGATGTAAGCGGTGGAGCAGCAGCAAACGGCGTGGTGGGCTGCGGGGCGGCGGCTCGCAATGGATTGGCCGTAACTGGGAGCGATGTGTTGGCGGAAGCATAGCGATCCTGCGACGGTATCAAGGCTGGCAGTGTCGCAGGCATTGGCGGAACAGGGGCGGTTGGTGCCGATGGCAGCGGACCCGGTGGCGCCGATGCAACGGGGGCCTGTGGCGGCGAGGGCATCGCTGCCGCCACAGGAGACGCAACTGAAGCCGTTGGCTCTCTATCGGTCGCTGCAGAGGCCAGATGAGTTGGTGGTACGGTTGCCTCTACGGCCACCGCTGGAATGGCAGGCGCCAGTTCGTCGCCCTCTTCTGGGAGGGTGTTCGGCGGCATTGCTTCGGGCTTTGGGGCTCCTTGCTCTGGATCGGGCTGTGCCGTTTGGGGAGTCGCCGCTGCCGAGCCAGAGAATCTGGAATAAACTGCGGAGTTTTCGGCTGCTGTCTCAATGCCTTCCGGAGCGTCGAGCGAAGCAGGAGAAATCGGATAGCGAGAACTGCTCTGAGACCTTTCGGTAGTCGCCGCAGGGGCATGCCAACCGCGTTGGCTCACGGTCGAATTTTCGTCATCCGGCGGCGAGATGCGGTCGGGTTCCGCGGAGGATTCAAGAGATGTTTGGAAGGCTGATTCAACGGGCACAACACGCACGGTATCGGCTGTATCCATGGAGGGCCGCGGGCTGGATCGACCAATCCCAAAAGTCAACACAACGCCGAAGCCAGCACACGCACATGCAATCGCTCCGATCACGACTGGTAAATTGACTCGCTTCGGCACGACAACAAGATCCTGTCGGGAGGGTCGGTCAGACATCGTTAAAACCCTGCAAGGGTGAACCAGTGGGGTGGAGGTGGGGGCCAACCGGCGAGATGCCAGCCAAGCCCGCGGAGAAGTAACAGAAGTCGGGCACCCCAGAGAAGGTCAACCAAGATGTCACTTCAGGCAGTTGTGAGAAGCTGGTGAAGATGGAACCGAAATTTCCCCAACGTGCCGCCGTAGTTGCCCGCTGAAACAGCCAGGAGTTCCGGGCCGATTGCGGCTTGAATTCCAGAGGTCATGGCATCGCCAACGGCCTGCTCGTTGATTCCGTCGATCACAATCTCCAGTGCGCAATGAGCCCCTTTCACAAGGCCGGTCTCGACCCGCCCTACAAGCGAAGGGCAAAACGCTTCGTTGGTGGAGGCCCGCAAGGCTTTGTACCGAGAGCCCACTTTGCTGCCAGACCGAACGACTCCCCCCGGAAACGGTGCAATCACATTGGCCATTCCAGCAATGACATCGGTCGCTCGACGCGCCGCTGCCAGTCCGCTATCCAGCGATCCGCTTTGCAGAATAAAGTTGCCGCCCCCGATCCCCTTTTCGATTCCGACCGATTCTTCGACCAAAAATTCACCATCCATCACCGGTACCCGCCAGAGGCGCCGTGCATCCACAACCTTTGTTTTTTCGAAGCCATCGCCAAAGAAGCGGATGTGCGATCCCAGTGGCACCCGTTCGACAGCCGACGGTAGACCATCAAAAACAGATGCCGTTGGGCAAGTCAGGAGGCACTGGGCTGTGCGGTTGGCAATCGCCTGCCCAAGGCCGTCGGGGGAGAACCCAAATGCTAAGATGGCAGCCCCCGGCCGTCTGTCGGGCGTGTCGTTCATGTCCAGATGCCTTTCAACGCCGATTTCAGCATCACATCCAATCACGCTGGTGCCGTAGCCGCAGACGGATCGTACGGCGGCGTCCAACCAATAAGCATCGTGGGCCGTGACAATAATTCGCACGAACCGCAGTCGGAAGGCCTCGGCGAATGTGTCCACAATGTGCGTGGATTTGATGAGCACGTGGGGTTTCCTTTCGCAGGATCGGATGACAGAGTCAGAAAAAAAGAAAAGCTTTTCGTGTGGTCTTTGGACGTGGCTTCGCGTATCTTAATAGGCCAAGCAGTCGCTTGTCATTGCCATGACTCACCGCACAGAAGCATGAGTCGGTTTGGATTCAATTGATTTCCATTTGAAAGGATGAATCGATGGCCTGCACCCGCCACATGTGTCACGTACAGCAGAGGAATTTAGGCCAATTGTTTTTGATGCCCGAGCGTTCCGCCGTGCGGCAGTCGTTGATGGCGTCTGCAGGCATGGTCGTTGCTTGTTTCGCATTGGTCTTGGCGACGGACGGCAATTTATTTTCCGTTCGGGTGATGGCCGCACCTGCTCAAACGGACGAGGCTTTTGCAAGCGGAGTGGCGATGGTGCCGAAGGACGCTGCCTTTGTCTCCTCCACGCTCCGTCTACGTGAACAGTATCAGGCATTTCTAAAGAGCAACGCATGTGCAGCGATCAAAAAACTGCCTGCCGTGGCTCGGGCAATCGAATCGATTGAGGAGCAAACAACCCAGCCTGGAAGTCCACTTTCGATGGTGGCGACGTTTATGGAACTGCCCGAGAACGAACAGGCTCTGGAGTTGCTCAATGACATGATTTCCACCGACACGTTTCTTTATGGCGAACCCTCCTGCGTCACATTTCTGGATTTGATGAAGAAACTGCAGCAGGCCCAGCAGGCCGCAGCCATCCTGCAGATGGCCAGTGGGGACAGGTCGCTCGGCGGTATCGACATCGAGGCGTTTCAGAATATCGAGGCTGACGGCGAGCAGGAAATGGATGAAGATGAGGACGATGGCGCAGCAGTTCCACGCCGCGGTCCCGTGTGGCCGGTACGTTTTCAGGTGGCGGAGGCCGACGAGGAGTTGGCCGACCCGATTTCGGCCCAAGAGCTGACAACCCGCCTGCTTCTCCAGACCCTCATCGACAACGTGGATTCGATTGTTATTCCAGACCTGGTGTGGGGATTTCAGACCACAAAGCTGGACTCTGGCAGATCCCAACTCAAGCGGATTGAGGTGCTCCTCAAGCTTTTTACGCAGGCCAATTCAGATCTCTCGGAGTCGCTTGAGCGGCGCACGATTAAGGGAGTCGATGTGGTGACGTTTACGCTCAAGGGACACATGGTGCCTTGGGATGAACTTGTTCAGGAGGCAGCTGAAGGGATGGAAATCGAGGGACTGGACGCGGTCGTCGAGAAACTCCGCAGCCTCCATTTCGTTGTGGCGATTGGCGTGATCGGTGATCGTGTGATCCTCTCGATCGGCGACTCGGCCGACCACCTCGAAAAACTTGTTATCAAAAACGACGGGGAGTCTGGGTTGCTTGCCACCAAGCCCTTGGAGCCACTGTTAGCACACAAGGACAAGCCGATCACGAGCATTGCCTACATGAGCCAGTCGCTTGCCACGTCGCTGGCTCCGTCGGCCGATGACATCGCACAGATGGCAAAGCTCAGCGACTTGGTTGCCGAAGCAGCTGGCCTGCCCGAAGGGGCCGCCGCAGACGCCCGCAAAAACCTCGCGAGGGTTGCCGAGGGATACAAGAAGCGGTTGCCCGTACCAGGCCCTTGGCTGGGTTTCTCGTTTCGGGCACCCGAAGGCTACGAGGGGTACTCATGGAATTGGACTGGAAATCTACCCGTAGACGGGTCAAAGCGGCTTGAGCTTTTGGAACACACTGGCGGCGCGCCGCTGGGGGCGATCGTCTTTCGAGCCAAGGCAGCCCCAGGCCAGTTTGAGGATTTCGTGCTGTGGTCTGACATGGGATGGTCTTTCTTCAAAAAATATTTGCTCCCAAAGGCTGATGAAAACGCCCGCGAGCAATGGGACCAAGTCGAAGAGCACTTGGGCCCTTTAGGCACTCAGTTCTTGGGAGTTCTGCGAAAGAAGATCATCCCGTCTCTGGCTGACGGCCAGATTGGGTTTGTGCTGGATGCCAAGAGTAAGACCAAGAAGATTCAAAATGAGTTGCCAGAATCAGCACAACCTCTCCCGATCTTTGAGCCAGCCATCGTGCTGGGTCTCAGCGACCCCAAGCTTTTTCGAGAGGGGATGAGCGATCTGTTTGCACTCGGCGATGAACTGGTTGACCAGATCAGGGAACTGAGTCCCGACGCGTTGCCTGCTGATTATCGCGTGCCCGAACCAGAGAGCTCGAAGGTCGAAGGCGGAATGCTCTGGTCGTTTGCGATCCCAGATGCGGGGCTCGACGAGCAGGTAAAGCCTTCCATCGGGGTGGGTGCTGATGCAGCTGTGTTTGCATTTCTGCCCAAGCAGGTTGGTCGTCTCTTGATAGAGACTCGCCTTGAAACCGGTTCGCAATTGTCGAAGTTTGACGAGCCTCTAGCCGGAGCTGCCGCACTGGATGTCGCGGGGCTGGTGGATGCAGTGCAGCCGTGGATCGTCTATCTGACCCGCTATGGCTGCGTGCAGCAGCGAGACGGAGAGGTTGATAAAGAGATAGAGCTCACGGCCGACGTGGAAAACGAGCAGGCCAAAGACGCGCTCAAGCAAGTGGCCGTCGTATTGGATGTGCTCCGATCGCTGCGAGTGGCTGTTGCCGAGACAGCAATCAAGTCGGACGCCACGGTCACTCACTGGCAAAACGTCATTCGGGATTTGC
>QWQH01000028.1 GCA_003670915.1 Planctomycetota bacterium
GAAGCAGGATGGCCGCTCATCGATGAGGGGCACGTGGCTGCGGGTTGGATGTATCTCCGCGCCGCGGTCGAACCGGGAGAAATGTCGCTCCGACTGGCTGCGATCGCGGATGCCATTGCGCAGCCTGCCGGCCACAGCACCGTCGCCGCCACGCATCCATCCCTCGAGACAGACGCGATGGCTCCCAACGGCATGGCCGTAACTCCAGCAGATGAGGCCGCCGATCAAACGATTCAGGAAGTCATCCACGTTGCACTCTGGGAAGGAGTCGACCCGGCTCTCGGGCTCACGCTGCTGCTCGCTCGCAATGGCACGTGCAATGCAATCACAGCCTACGAGCAGGCTATTTCGCGGCTGCCATTCCTCAAACAGCAGCCGGCGGCACGCGTGCTCGTCGATCACCTCCATCGCGAGGTGCTCGACGCCCTCGCCGGCGACTCTATCCGCCGCGGGGTTCTCCCTCAGGCCGACAGCACGTCTGCCCAATCGCATCCAAACGCCTCGATCGTCACGATGATGGAAGCGGCCGGTGGAATCGATGGCGATCAAGCGATCCACGTGGATGTGTCGCACCTGCAGTCGGTGCTGCGGATCGCACGGGTCTGCACGGATACCGACACGGTTGACAAAGCCTGGGAACTAGCCTGCTACGGCTGCCGTTTGCCGACGGATGCCACGTATCCCGGCGAGCCGCCGTTTGAAAATGTAGCAGCGGCCTCGCGGCTTTTTTTCAACGCGCAGCGGGGCCATGACATTCGAGAAGCTATCGCGTTTTTTCGCAGCGCGGCCGTCACGGCGCAGGTGGCAGAATCGGGCACGCTCCCTGCCGACACGCTGGTGCTCCTGCTCTGGCGGCTGAACCGGCCCGCAGAGGCCTTGCACGCCGCGCTCCAGCGGCCGCAAGACGAAGCCATGGCCAGCACGATGCAGGCAAGCGGCCTGCTGCCATCGTTGGTAGAACTGGCCGCCGCTGGCAACGCGTGGGACGCTCTTCGCGAAGCCTGCCGCCTGCGTGGCGATGAAATCACATTCGCTGCCACGCTGGCCGAGGCCGCCCGCGCGCCGTTTGATCCACTTCGGGCAGACGAGGACAACCATTCATGACTCATTTTCTCCATGAGTTTCCTTACGAGATAAGTGCCTTCATCACATGGCCGTGAACATCGGTGAGGCGGAAGTCGCGGCCCTGAAAGCGGTAGGTGAGCTTTGTGTGATCGAAGCCAAGAAGGTGAAGGATGGTGGCCTGCAGATCGTGGATGTGCACCTGATCGCTGGCTGCCTTGAATCCGAGTTCATCGCTCTGTCCATACGAGAGCCCGCCTTTCACGCCACCGCCAGCCATCCACACAGAATAGCAGTCGGGGTAGTGGTCGCGGCCCAAGACGCTGCTGCTGGCTGTGCGTCCCTCGCGGAAGGGAGTCCTCCCAAATTCGCCGGTGCAGAGAATAAGCGTGTCATCAAGGAGTCCACGCTGTTCGAGGTCTTCGATCAAGGCCGCGGCCGGTTTGTCAAACGTGGCCCCCTTCTGTGTGAGTCCATCACGGATATCCTCGCTGGGGCTTGTGCCGTGAAAATCCCAGCCCCAGTCGAAAAGGTGAACGAATCGTACCCCCTGCTCAACCAGTCGGCGGGCCAAGAGACAGTTGTTGGCGAGGCTCGATTGGCCCGGCTTGGCACCGTAGGCTTCGAGCACACGTTGCGGCTCTCTTGATATATCCATCACCTCTGGAACGCTGTCCTGCATCCGGTAGGCCAGTTCATACTGAGCGATCCGCGTGAGTGTCTCGGGGTTGCCAAATTCCTTTGCTTGCAGTTCATTCAAATCTCGAAGAGCGTCGAGGCTCTTTCGCCGAAGCGTTCGGTCCATGCCGGGAGGGTCTGAAACATAGAGCACCGGATCCCCCTTCGACCGACACTGCACGCCCTGATAGACGCTCGGCAGAAACCCCGAACCAAAGCTGCTCGTGCCGCCGTTGGGCTGCACGCCCGAGGAGATCAGCACGACAAAGCCAGGCAGGTTGGCATTCTCACTTCCCAAGCCGTACGTGGCCCAACTCCCAAGGCTCGGCCGGCCCGCACGGGGCGAACCTGTGTAGACCATCAGTTCGGCAGGCGCGTGGTTAAACTGATCTGTGAACATGCTCTTGACGAGGCAGAGCTTGTCGGCCACGCGGTGCAGATTGGGAATCGCATCGGAAAGCTCCATGCCGCTTTCGCCGCATCGCACCCAACTGCGCGGCGTGCCGAGCAGCTTGGGCGTGCCGCTGGTAAACGCAAACTTTTTGCCAGCGATGGCCTCAGCAGGGCAATCTTCACCGCTGCGCTTCACCAACTCTGGCTTGTGGTCGTAGAGGTCCAAGTGGGGTGGCGAACCGGTCAGGTGGATCACGATCATCCGCTTGGCCCTGGCTGGAAACGCAGGTTCCTTGGCTGCCATCGGATCGGCCGATGCTCTGCGATTCCCACCGAGCAATTCGCTCAGTGCTATCCCACCGATGCCGCCTGCCATCCCGCCCAACAGATGCCGACGGGTGGCGAGCAGATGCTTTTCGAATTGAGGATCCATCGCTGTAAGCTTTGGGTTACGGACACATGAACGTTTCATCGAGGTTCAAAATCACATTGGCGACGACCGTCCACGCAGCCAGATCGGCAGCGTCGATCTTGAAATCGGTTGGGAGCGGCCCTAGCGGATCGGTCGCCAACTTCATGGCATCGTGAGGCTTGTCGTTCAAAGCATTGCGCGTCTCTTCGTGCAGCCTCACGAGCCTCTCAACCTCGTGGGGGTGCGGTTGCCTAGCCAGCACGAGCCGGAATCCTCTGGTTGCGCGCTTTGCAGTCGTAGAGCCACCTTCCTTGACCATGCGGCGAGCGATCGCTTGGGCTGCTTCAATGTAGACGGGGTCGTTCAGCGTAACGAGTGCCTGCAGGGGCGTGTTGCTGCGAGGGCGTCGGACGGTGCAGACCTCGCGGGAAGGGGCATCAAACGTGGCCATCGACGGGTAGGGATTGCTCCGCCGCCAGGTTGTGTAGAGAGCGCGACGGTAGCGGTCCTCGCCCTGACTTGTCTGCCAGTCGATGCCCCCGCCGAAGGCTGCCTTCAGTCCGACATTTGGTTGCGGCGGGTTGACGCTCGGTCCGCCCTTCTTCGTTGAGAGGAGTCCGGCGGCAGCCAGAGCCTGATCCCGAATCACCTCGGCAGACAGTCGAACTCGCGGCCCGCACGCGATGAGTCGATTCTCTGGATCGCGGGCCACCAGTGCCGCCGACGCCTTCGAAGTCTGCCGGTAGGCCGCGCTCGTGACAATCAGCCTTTGGATCGCCTTGATGTTCCATTGGGTATCGACAAGCTCACACGCCAGCCAATCGAGCAACTCCGGATGGCTTGGGGGATCTCCTTGGGTGCCGAATTCTTCGCTCGTCGACACCAGGCCGATGCCAAAAAGCCGTTCCCATATCCGGTTCACAATGACCCTGGCTGTGAGGGGATTTCGCGAATCCACCAGCCACTTGGCAAACGCCATTCGGTCGAGACCGACTCCGTCTGTGAGCGTGGGAGAACCAAACGCGCTGGGCACACCTGCCGCGATCTCCGGACCAAGATCCTGCCAATTGCCACGGTGCTGGAGTTTTGTAAGCCGACGCTTGTCGCCGGAGAGTTCCTCCAGCACGGGGACCGTGGCGGGCACATTCTCGGCAAGCTTTTTTTGCAGCGTTGCGATCATTGCGCGGACCGGCTGAAACTCTGGCGGCTCTACCCCACCCTTTGGTGCCGGCGGAATCCGTGCCTCGATGTCTGCAAGTTCATTCTGAATCGCGGCCCGCCGTGCATCGATCGGTTCCCATGGAATGCGAACCACCGGTTCTTCGCTTTTCTTGTCGGAGTCGGCCGTGTTGTTCAAAATGGCGTAGATGCCGAAATATTCGCGCTGCGAGAGCGGGTCGTACTTGTGGTCATGGCACTGGCAGCACGCCATCGTCGTGCCCATCCAAGTGCTCATCGTCGTATTGACTCGGTCCACAATCGCGACGCTGCGAAACTCCTCGTCGATCGTGCCTCCCTCGCTATTGGTGAGCGTGTTGCGATGAAAGCCTGTCGCCACCCTGTCATCAAGCGTGGCTGAGGGTAGGAGATCGCCTGCAATTTGTCGAATCGTAAACTCATCAAAGGGCATGTTGTCGTCAAAAGCCCTGACGACCCAGTCTCGCCAGCCCCAGATCGTCCGCGGAGGGTCGTCGGCGTAGCCGGCGCTGTCGGCATAGCGGGCCAGGTCGAGCCATTGTCGGGCTTGGTGCTCGCCGTAACCGTTGTGAGAAAGCAATCGGTCGACGCAGTCATCAATCGCATTGGGCGATGGATCGTCTGCAAAGGCATCAACCTCCTCGGGGCTCATCGGCAATCCCGTGAGGTCGAGCGCCAGGCGGCGGGCGAGCGCGGAGCGATCGGCCTCCGGCTGCGGGGACAATCCCTCTGCCTCGAGTCGTGCCAGCACAAAACGATCTATGTCGTTCTTGGGCCATGCAGTCGCCTTCACAGGCGGCACGGCGAAACGCACCGGTGGCACATGCGACCAGTGGGGTTCGTACTGGGCTCCGGCGGTGATCCAACGCGTCAACAGATCGATCTGCTGGGCCGAGAGCCGCTCACCTGCATCCGGCGGCGGCATCATGAGTTCGGGGTCGTTGGAAGTGATTCGAGCGATGATCTCGCTCTGCGTGGGCTGGCCAGGCACGATCGCCGCTGTGCCGCTGCTATCGGCCGTCGCCCCTGCAAACGTGTCGAGACGAAGGCCATCGTCGCCGCCGCCTTGGCCTCGACGGGCTGCCGCATCGGGCCCATGGCACCGCACGCAGCGATTGGACAATATCCCGTTAATGTCGCGCGTGAATGATGGTGTCGCTCGCAAGGCAGGGGCGTTTTCAGCCACCACCTGCCTGGCCATTACGAAGACGCAAACACAGCCAGTCATCAGACACAGCGAAAAAAAGAGTTCTTTTCGGGATGTGATCATGCAAGGATACCGTTGAGTACAGAGGATGCCATGCGATCCTCGGATGAGCCAAGGCATTTCCTCGTGGCGAACACTCGTGCGTCCTCGCTGGAGCTGGTGTCATTGAGCAGCGAGAGTGCTTATCAAAGAGGAAAACCTCTCTGATTATACCCCGAAACTAGCGGTGGCAAAAACGTGGCCGGCATTCTGGGCAGGGCCCGCCGACGGCGTAGCCCGTCTGGGCAGGGCTTTGAAAGCCGCGACCGGGGGGAAGTTGCCACGGGGCGAGCATGTCGGGCATTTCACGAGCCCCATTGCAGCCACGCCAGCGGTTGCATGCATCGCATGGATCGGGGCAGTTTGGTTCCTCGTGTACTGCCCCTCGATAACGCGGCCCGCAGCCAGTGTCGCCGCACGGGCTTTTCACACCGTGCGCCTGCACGGCTCCAGCGCAGCCGCACACAACAGCCAGCATCAGGCTACCGGCCCACACGCCAGATTGTATTCTTCTGCCACCCATGCAAATGGGTATCGACCAATAGCCCCACGTGGCAACAGAAAAACGTCTCTGAGTCGCTGTGGCTGGTGCTATTTGCTGCGTACACCGACCCATACACCACTGAATCAGGATGGTCTTGGACGCTTTTCCAACGCTGAAAACATCTGGAGATAGTCGCGGGCACTGGCCTCCCACGACCAATCCTGCCCCATCACCTGCCGCACGAGTCCGCTCCAGAGGTCGCGGTTGCTGTGGGCATCGAGCGCACGGACAAGCGCGTGCTCCAAAGCGATCGCATCAAACGCTTCAAACACAAATCCGCTGGCCTTGCCGCTGCGCAGTGTTTCTGGAGTGGTATCCACCACTGTGTCAACGAGGCCGCCGGTGGATCGCACAACCGGCACCGTGCCGTAGCGAAGGGCGTAGAGTTGCGTCAACCCGCACGGCTCAAACCGGCTCGGTACAAGCATGATATCGGCGGCGGCTTGGACTAAGTGGGCGAGGCCCTCGTCAAAACCGATGACCAGATCGATCGTGCCTGGAAACGATCCGGCCACGCGTCGCAGCGCGTCTTCGGTGCCGCTCTCACCCGTGCCGAGCACGACGAAATGCGCCCGGCCGGTTCCGCCCATGCGACCCATCAACTCAACCACAAGTTCCACGCCCTTCTGCTCGACGAGCCTGCCTACAAAGGCCACCAGTGGACGGGTATCTGGCGCCGCATGCCCCAGCCGTGCTGCTAAGGCCACACGGGCGGCATACTTCCCTTCATCAAAATCCTGCTCTGAGTATGGGCGAGGGATGTGCGGGTCGCTTCTGGGATCCCAGAGAGTGGTGTCGATCCCATTGACGATTCCGCGAAGTACGTCGCTGCGCGATGCGAGCACTCCCTCCAGGCCGCAGCCGCCTGGGGTTCTTTGAATCTCGCGAGCATACGTCGGACTCACCGTGCTCACGCCATCGGCAAAAACAATTCCTGTCTTGAGCAGATTGAGCTGGCCGTAAAACTCCATCTGCTGCCAGTTGAAGTATTTCCAGTCGAGGCCCGTCAGCAGCATGTCCCAGTGCCAGAACAGACCCTGATACGCCATGTTGTGGATCGTCATCACACTGCGCGCGTGGCTGAGCATCGGCCACGACTGGGCGAGCAGTTTGTGGTAGGCGGGCACGAGGCCTGTCTGCCAGTCGTGGCAGTGGATGATGTCAAAAGGCCTGTCCTGACGGGCCGCCAACTCCATCGCTGCACGCGAGAAAAAAATAAACCGTTCCGCATTGTCGGAATAGTCTTTGCCGCCACCGTAGAGCGTGGGGCGGTCGAAGCATTCGTCGTTGGCGATCAGAAACACGGTCGATTGCGAACCGGGCAGTCGGCTGCGAAACACGCGTGCCGATACCTGCCGCGTGCCAATCGGCACGTCGAACGAAAGGCCTGTTGGTTCGATTGCAAGCCCCTTGGCAAAAACTTCCCGATAGGCCGGAATCACTAGCGTCACATCGCAACCCAGCCGTGCTAATGCGCCGGGCAGCGAACCCATAACGTCAGCCAGCCCGCCCGTCTTGGCGAAGGGAGTCGCTTCGCTGGCTACCATGAGAACTCGGAGCACTCGCATGATGAGATTCTCGCAATCTGAGAATGTGTGAAGCGGCAGTCGGTGCTATCAGCGTGTGTCGCGCAATGTTTCAAGCCAGGCCACGAGATCCACGAGTTCTTCAGCCGATAGCGCGGCCACGAGGTCAGCAGGCATGAGTGAGATGGGTTGCTTTACGAGTTCCTCGACATCCACTCTTGGGATCGTCACATCGATGCCATCGGCAGCCCTGATCACCACCTGCTCGGTGGATTGCGAGACCGACAAACCCGTGATGCTACGGCCATCGGCAAGTACGGCCGTCCATGTTTCGAAATTATGACTGATCGCGGCGGAAGGCGCAAGCATCGATTCGTAGAGAGCTTCTCGCGAGAGCTTGGCTCCGATACCAGAAAGATTTGGGCCGACGGCCTTCCCCTCGCTGCCCACAACGTGGCATTTGGCACACGTGCCGACCCCTGCAAAGACTCCCTTACCCCGCTCGGCCTGCCCATTGCGCTTCAGAAGATCGGCCACGGGCGGGAGTTGTGCCCCTCCTTTGGCCTTGGGCATCGGCAGCACGTCGGCGGCCAACTGCCGCACGTCGCCCCAAGGCGATGCCGATATCGCCACGGCGGCAGCCTGCGGCAAGCCGCCGGTGAGGGCGCCTGCTTTCGCGAACTCGACGAGCTTTTTTGCCCCTCCCTGCGTGCGTGCCATAGCCCGCACCGCAGCCAGTCGCATGCTGTCTGGCGCGCTCGAATCGCTGAGCAATGCTTCGACATATTCCATCGCCTTTCCTTGCCCTCGGATGCCGCAGGCGATGAGAATTTTTTCGCTGTCTGGATCGGCGGCAGCCAACCGACGGCTGATCAGTTCGTGGCCGCCAAGTTCAATCGTCAGGCCAATCGCAGCAGAAGCAACCGCGTCGCTGGTGCCTACGTTGCCGCCTTGACTGGTATCTTGCGCAACTACCAATTGAAGCAGTTCATCCACGTGATCCTTCAGCCCGAACCGCCTCACGATCTCGATATATTCAGCCGAATGATGCGTGGCCGCACACAACGTGAGAGCCTCATCGATCCGCTTGGCCAATACGGGATCCGCTGCGTCGCGGCGATCCAGTCCCATCACAAGCTGCGGCAGGATCACCTGCAGTTTTTCTTCAGGCCAGGAAAGGTGCCTCAACAACAGCCGCATGACGTCTGGCACGCTGGCCGGGTTCTGAAAATCGAGTGCCCGCAACAACGCCAGCGACTCTGATGTGGTGAGAGCCGGGTCGGCCAGCAGTTCGCCGATCAAAGCAGCCGACGACGCAGCACGGCTCCGCCAGACAATTTCGCGGCCCGCGGGCGACTTCCACTCGCTGCCAATGTGCGCCTGCCATGCGGCCAGCCGAGCGTCCCATTGATTGCCCCCATCAGGGCCGCGTTGCAAGCCACCTCGCAAACCATCGGCGCCGATGCCCAAAGCTTCCAGTTCGTAGCGATCGCCAGCAGCATGCCTAGCAGCCAAGGTGGCCCACACCCGGTCCGCCCGTTGGCCCGCGAGGCCCCGCAGCGCAAGGGCCACCTCGCGACGCACTGCCGGCGACGGATCACCGGCCATCTTCTCGGCTATAAGAATCACATCGCCCCGCACAGCGCGGCACAACCGAATCGCCACCACTCGGAGAGAGTCTTTCGGCGACCCGGCGAGCTTTGCAACCCATCGCTCAGCTTGCATCGGCAGCATGCCAGCGGCCCACGCTAGGCGGGCCTGCACGCGGTCGTCCGTCGCTTTTTCAAATGCTGTGGCCAGAAGAGGGGCCGCCTGTTCCGGCTGCTTTCGAATCGATTCAAGTGCCGTAGCCCGCGTGCACAAATTGGGACTCCCCAGCGCCGCCACGGCTCCAGCGACAGAATCAAAATCGGCTGCCGGGATTTTGTACGCAGAAGCCTTGGGGGCAATCCTATAGATGCGGCCCTTCTGTGTGTCGGCCATACCGTGGCCTCCCACGCCGGGATCGTACCAATCGGCCACCATCAAAGAACCATCCGGCGCTACACAGACATCCGATGGGCGAAACCATTGGTCGGCAGCGCCATCGGCAATCGACTCGATTGTGGCTGCATAGCCGGCACCAGAGACTGTGACCGGATACCCTCGTACAACGTTCATCCCTGGCTCGCAGTGCACCAGTGCGCCGCGAAACCGTTCGGGCAAAAGGCTCCCTTCGTACACGCAAATCCCGGCCGGTGAGCCGGCACCGGTGAGCAGCAGATTTGGCACAACGCCCGGATCATTTTGATGCCAGTGGCGACGGGGGATCTCCGCTTCGAGGTTGGTGCGAGGCACCTGCCACCCTTGGCCGTTTCGCTCGTCCACATAACCGTAGTTGCCATACTCCATGACCCAGTTGATCCGCACGCCGCGGTTGCCGTCGTCGTCGTTGTCGCTCTGCCACAGCGAGCCAAAAGAATCGACCGCTATTTCGTAATTGTTGCGGAAGTTGTGGCCGAGCACCTCGAAGTCACTCCCGTCGGGGCGGCAGCGAAACGCCATTCCCTGACGGTATGGCTTGCCCGAGTCGTTCACGGTGTTGCCGGCAAGATCAATCACGGGCTTGCCGTCTTTATCGTGTACCGAGTGACCGGAGTTTCCGAAGTTGAAATACCAACGCCCGTCGGGGCCAACCGAAAACGCATGCACAGAATGGTCGTGCTGCGGCTGGCCTGTTTTTGTGAACAGAGATTCCTTGCGATCGGCCACGAGGTCGCCGTTGTCGTCGTGAAAAATAAAGATATTCGGTGCACATGA
>QWQH01000025.1 GCA_003670915.1 Planctomycetota bacterium
AGCGCGCCCAATGCGTCAAACTCCTCAGGCGGCACGTAACGTTCCACCGGTAGCGAGTCGAGCGTGGGTTGCAAGTATTGCCCCAGCGTCAGGAAATCAACGCTGCGATCAAGCAGGTCGGCAAACACATCCAACAGTTCGTCACGAGTTTCTCCAAGGCCAAGCATGAGGCCGCTTTTCGTTCGCACTCCCGGCAGAATCCGCTTGGCATCGGCCAGGAGTTGGAGCGTCCATGGATAGTGGCTTTTACGGCCCCGCACGTGACGGTAGAGGCGGGGGACCGTTTCGGTATTGTGGTTGAACACATCTGGCTTCGACTCCATGAGTCGCTCCAGGGCGCCGGGCTTGTCTATGAAGTCGGGCACGAGCACCTCGATTACGGCACCAGTAGCCGCTCGCACGGCGTCGACGGTGCGACGGAAGTGGTCAGCACCGCCGTCGGGTAAATCGTCGCGAGTGACGCTCGTGATTACGACGTGCTTGAGTCCCAGTCGCCGTGCCGCTTCAGCTACACGCTGGGGCTCATCCTGCTCCAGTTGTTCTGTTTTGCCCTTGGGCACCGAACAAAAACCACACGGTCGCGTGCAGACGTTCCCAAGAATCATGAACGTGGCTGTGCCAGCCGACCAACATTCCAGACGGTTTGGGCATTTGGCCGAAGAGCACACGGTATCCAGGCCGAGTTCCGCGATCAGGCTCGCTGTGGCTCCATGGCCACCGCCTGGATCCAGATTCCGGCGCAGCCACGGCGGTAGCCTTCGGGAATCCGTCCGTGTCTCGGTCGCGGTGGCAACAGCAGCCACCTCGATGATTGGCAACGCGATCCGCAACGCATCTGGGGTCTGTGTGTCGCTCTTGGTTTTTTCAAACACGTTATCCAACACGGCTGACGGTCTCCGACTGGCTGATGCCTGTGTTTCGAAGCGAAAACGGGAATCCCGACTGGATCGATGAGCGTGGAAAAGCGAAGGAATCTTGAATCTGGTGCACCAGAGCCGACCGCGCGTCCTGCAACCGCACCTTGCGTTGCACGTCGGCCTCAATCGAACCCATCGTACCGATTCTGGCATCAGCGGCGACAGGCACACTTTGTACGCGATGAAAGAGATCCAAGGCCGGCGAGACATTCACATATCCACCGTGGCAGACCACTCCACGCCGCACTGCAACGCCTACGGCTGCCAGCAGGCCGGTGCGTCCAAAAATCCCTCGGCTGCGTGAATCCCTCGCCGTCCCGCACCGCAGCATACGAATCGCTCCCTCCAGTCCAGTCTCAAACCGTTCCAGAAACGACCCAGCGTCGTAGCGGTTGATTCCAAGATCTTCCAGCTTCGCAAAGAGAGCCACGAATATCTGGCCTGGCCAGTGGAGTACAGCGCCGCCGCCGCGACCGACAAACCGCACTTTGAGTCCATACGAACGTAATTCATCATCTGAAAGAGCCACGTCGGTGCGAGAGCCCAGCCGACCGATCGTGATCGATGGCTCAAGTTCACACAGCACCAAGGTTGGACCCCGACCATCGGGCTCCGAAACTTCCCACGCCAGCCGCTCGGCCAGCGAGGCATAGGCATCCCATCCAATACGTCCTGCCAACCAGACAGAAAGAGGCTTGTTTGCGCCGCTTTGGGACGCGCGAGCCTGAGGTCGATTCTGGGCTCTATTCTGGGCGTCACTCATGGCCCACGATTGTAGCAGGTTCGCGTGTGATTGGCCGCCGCGGCCGCCACACACATCGGCATTGGATGCGGGGCCGTCAAACGTCTCGCTGAACTCTTTATTTTTCAAGCACCGAGTGGAGCAATTCCCAAGGCATGATGATCCACGGAACTGCATCGGGGAGCTTGCCGGTTTGTGGCTTGTGCGATAGACCGTCTTCGGGCTGTTCCATCGCGCGGTCGACTGCCTGCCCAAGGTGCTCGATCCAGTCGGGCACTTCAACTCCCGAGCCGCTCGCGAGGCCTAGGCATGCCGCGGCACGTTCTTCCAGTTGTTGGCCGGCGACCGTGGAGTTGCCAGCGGCCAATTCCGCAACAGCGGGGGCCACGAGTGCTTCCAGTTCGTCCTGTTCCAATGGGGCGGTGAACGGCCGCCCTACTCGATCGGCGATGCTGGCCAGCCGCACGCCCCAGAGCGATTCCGACTTGCCGAGTTTCTCGACGAGATGACTGGCTGTTTCTCGCGTTTCGTCACGCATGCGCGCGCGCCACGCCTCGGCGGCCTCAACGGTGCCTCGCCTGGCCAACACGCGGTGTGCCATGCTCACCGGCCGCAGCGTCCAAGCGATCCGATCGTACTCCGCCTTGATGCGCAACAAATCGAGTAACATGTAAAGGCATTCGCCCCGATCCGATTGCGTGGTCGTCGAATTCCAGTCGCGGTATTCGGCATGGTTTTCCGCAATGCTCTCCAGCACCAAACGCAGTCGCGATGCTGCCTGCTTGAGCGGCAACTCCCCCGTTGCCAGATCCTCAATGAGTCGAGTTGGCTCGCGGGCGGGGGCCTCGGAAAGCTCGTCCGAAGGCTCCCCCATCGAGCGGTCGACAAGGTGCTCTAAGAAATGTTTCACGCCTCCACGCAGAATGCCTCGCAGCGATGATGGCGCTAGCAAGTGTTGCGTAAAGAGACCCGCACCGTACCGCTCAATAAACTCCTGCACGGCGGCAAACGCTTTGGGTTCGCGCACCCGCTCCAGCACCGAAAGTCGCAACTGCCTGGCGTGGGTCATCCATGTGTCGAGAAGTTTTGGCACCAGCAGCGAAAGTCCATCCAATATCCGCTGCGTCACCAGATCTTTTTCGGGCACATGGCCGCCCTCGGTGGTGCAAGCACTTTCCACGATCCGCTCCACCAGCGACGTTGTAGCCGCTGTAAAAACTCGATCGAACTCGCTCACGCTGGCCGCACCCCGCGGCCTTTTATTTTCGAGCGACTTTGCCAGATGCACGATCGTAGATGTTTCGGCCACAAGTCCCAATCGAGGCAGGCAGGCAGCCAGTCGCTCGAGGAGTCGCTCGCGACTGCGGGCACGCACAATGGAATCGGGCCTCCCGCCTCGCGACAGCGGCACGTAGAGCACGGCCTTGCCGACGAGCCTCCCTTGCACGATTTCCAGAGCGCTTCGGGCCGCGGCAGCGTCGCCGGATAGGATCGCTGCGAACAGTCTGCCAATGGCTGGGGGGTTTTCTGGCGTAACGCTGCTAGGCGATCCTGTCATGGCTGATTCGGTCTGCCTCGGCGGCGGCACTCGCCCGACGAACAATCGAGCCGAGAGGATCCAGAGCGTTTCAGTTGCTTGCACAGCCGCCTCTATCAAGCGTTCGGCGGCGCTATCCCGCTGCCACCGCAGCCGGTCAAACTCAGACGGCGGCATGCCCGGCGGTGGCGATGCATCGGGCGCGGCAATGACCCCTGCAACGTGTACCATCGTGCGTCGCAATCGCCGCAACGTATGCCGCCAACCGATCACCGAATCGATTTCGGCTCGGGATGGGATCGTGTGATCGGCCACGTCAATTGCACACAGCACCGTCACTGCATGGCGTAACAGCCGACAGACTCCCGCCAAAAAATCGGCGGCCTGCTCGATTTCAAAAA
This sequence comes from Planctomycetota bacterium, assembly GCA_003670915.1. Classification (GTDB taxonomy): domain Bacteria; phylum Planctomycetota; class Planctomycetia; order Pirellulales; family UBA1268; genus BAIKAL-G1-2R. The sequence goes on from QWQH01000025.1 coordinate 3,598, forward strand.
TGTCGCCCGCCGGCGAGCCGCCCGGAGAGTCCACGTCGATCATCCCTCCATCCACGCCATCGTCGGCGGAGTCTCGCCACACCATCGACTCGTAGGCCGCCGCTACGCTCTCGGCGCCACCGGGATGGTCGTCGTCGGCTTGGTCGTCAGAGAGATCGTCGTCATCGCCATTGCCAGCTCCTCGGTGCCGCACGTCGTCGGAACCTGACTGGGTTTTGGCTCGTTCGATGCAGTCGGCCACAGCGCTGGTATTGGCTTCGACGAGTTCGAGGAATCGCCGCACGCGCGACCGGCCTTCTTCGGTGCGATCTGCCGCCGCTTGCGTCATCCAGCGGGATGCTGCGCCGAGCCACTCGGGGCCCGAGCGATCGATGGCCTCTTCATCCAAGAGCGACGCCCAGTGCACCAGCAAACCCATCGCACCATCCAGATCACCCTCGTCCAAGAGTTCATCTGCGGCCTGGGAGTGGCTGCGTGGTGAAGAAAAAGACGCCACCTGTTTGCGCCAAAAACCAGGTGACGGCGATGTGGCAGCAAGGCCGCGTCGTTCCTCCAGCGCCCCGATCACTTCCCGGGCAGAGTCGAGCACCTCACGGCCAGACAGGTGCTCCACCCCCGAGACGGCGGTTGTGGCGTGGCGATCCCACCAGACAGCCAGCCGCTCAAGGGCCGCTGCAGCCCGCGAGGCGGCATCCGTTGGACCATCCAACCTAGTTTTTCTCCAGACCGCAGCGTATCCATCCAGAATGGATCCCGTGATCGACACCAAATCATCCACGCGAGGATCGGGCAGACTCTCGCCACCCGGTTCGTGCAGCGGAAATTGGCCACTCAGTCCAAGAATATTCCACGGGTCGACCGCCGCCCCGCAGCCGACAGCCCGGAAGAGCAGGTCGGTGGCAACGTCGAGATGATCGCTGGCGACTGCAGCATTGCCCTGCCGCAACGACTGCCCAGCTGCAACCACTTGGCTCGTGATGCGGGCCAACATGCGGGCGGAGGCCGCAGGCACCATTCCCGCCATCCGCTCAGCGGCGTCGGCCCGACCCAGCCGCGATAACACAGCCGCCAGAGCCACGCTCTCAACCTGCTTGGCTCGACGGCCAGCCAGCAGGCTATTGATGTGTCGTCGCACGCCACCAAAGGGCTGCCGCAGCCGACCGGTCTCTTCCTCCAGCCGTTCGCGATGGTCCTGGGGAAGCTGAGTCATCAGCCAGCGATAGAATTCATCCCGGTAGCCGGCGATGCGTGGCAGCAATTCAGAAAGTGGGAGGCCAGCCTGATGCGCAGCCGGACCGTGGCCAGAAAGGCCCGAGGCCATCAGCATCACACCTGCCAATACCGCCGCCGATTCACGACGGAGTTGCGATTGTCGGTGCGGGTCGTGAGACAGTCCTGTGGCGATTGAAGCCTCTGGCAGTGGATCGCACCACGACAAAATTCCGTCGAGCGTGGCTTGCTGCACGACCATCCGCCGATAGCATCCCTTTGCGTCAATTCTGGATGGATCCCAAAGCCCAAACAGATAGTTGGGACGGCTGGCCGCGGGATGTAGAAAATCAAACGCGCGGGGATCAATCGCCAATTCCTCGAGCATCGAGAGATCGAAATCGGCCTGCTGCAAGAGTGCCGCAGGCGCTGCTGCCAGAATCTCGATGGCCCCCGAGACAAGACCAAAGGGTCTGCCGTGTGCTACGCCCACCCCTGCCACAAACAGCCCAATGGGCCGCACGCGTTCGTGTGGATACGGGTCTGAGAGGCGACCGTTTTCAAGGACGGCAACCGGCCGCCAACCGACGTAGTCGTTCACACTGGCAATGGCTTGGGCGACGATTACATCGGTCTCGGCTGCATCGATCTCAAACGGCCCGCCTGTGGCAAGCACGGCCTGCGCGGCGGCCATCACAAAGAATGGCCGTTCGATGCCACCTGGGGGTTGGTGCTCGAGAAGGTCGCAGTGGTAGGCGCGGTAGGCCGGTAGCAACCGATCAAACAGAATTTCCAAAACGGCTCTGGCCTGTCGGGCATCCCGAAACGCCGGTTCGTTGGCCTCTAAAATAGCCAACCGTTCGCGGAGGATCGCAGCCACGCGGACAGCCGTATCGGCGCGTTCCACGATCACTCCAGCGATGGCCGGCTCCACGCTCGCAAAAAGATCGCTCAACGCTCGCCAAGCAACCGGATCGAACGCTCCCGAGGAAAAGTTGAGATAGCCCAACACGCGAGCAGCACCGTCGGTCGACTGAGCTGGCTTAGATATTTCACGCATCAACCGGGGCCTTGTATGCCGCATTGAGAGAGGCTTGGAGCGGCCTAGGGATTCTATTCCTTCGGCGGGCACAAACAAAAGGGGGATAGATCGCCGTGTGCGAAGGAAAGAATGCGCGTGCGGTTGCTGGTGGCAACACTCCGTATGACGTATGCCCTGTGCAGCGAAACGTCCTATCGTCCAAATCGAAGCCGATCAAGAAAGATCCTCGCGCCCACGTCGGCAAGCCGTTGGCTGCGCAGCGTGCTCATACAACGGGCTTCCGCCGGCACAAACAGATCGCCGCGGCCGTCGCGAGCATGGCCAGCCAGGCTGTGCTGCTCACCACCGCCCCTCGCTCAAACGTCACTGAGCGGTGACGGTATTCGAGCCGGTGCTTGCCTGCCGGGAGCAGGCAGCCACGCTGCACCCGATTGACACGCAGAATCGGCATGACTCTCGGCTCGCTTCCGTCGGATGCCACACGCAGATGCCAGTCGGGATGAAACGTGTCGGCGAGGATCACCAAGCCCGCCGCGGCGAGATTTGCCTCGATCACGACGTGCCGCGGGGCATCGGTGACGATGTGGCAGGAGTCTTTGGCGTCTCCCCCGGCCGGAGGTGGCCCCAGTTCGGGGAGTGGGGTCACCGACTCCACCACCGCTGTGGAAGCGATCGAGGGGAGCCTTGCGTTGGGAAATGCGATGTCGAAAAGAAAGGCCTGTCGCCGGCTCCGTGGCCGCGCGGGGACGGGATCGGCACGCCGCACGTTGCGCACGATACGTGCGCGGGGCAGCGCGGAATCGTTCCGGATGTAGATCGCCACGGGACGATCGCCCACGCTCGCTTGCAAGACCGGCATGATCGATCCCTCGGGCGTGATCCCGCTGACTTGCCCATCGCGCTGCTCGACGGTCCATGCCCGTCGCAACTCCATAAGGGCCTCGGAATCTTCAAGCACGGCGCGGGTTGATACCACGAAGAATTCGACAGAAGCCATGTCGAACGTGCGGCGAGGAAACGTACTTTCAGTCCCATGTGGCACCGGAGAGCAGAGCAGTTCGAAATCCGCCTCCATCGCCGTTCCCGGCTCACCATACTTGCCCCAGTGGTGCACAAGCGGAGTGTTGCCACGCATCAACAGCCCTGTTTGTTTTGCGAGATCGACGGCCGATGCGGTCGTCAGGATGGTGTTTCGGCCGTCGATCGCTGCAAGGCGCGGCGTCGGATTGACACTCGCCATCGTTGGGAGCCGGTCTGCTTGGAGGCGTGCGATCGCTGCGCCGCCTTCACTCAACGCCGCAAAAGGTGCGTTGTACATGTTGAATCTGGCGGCCACGACCAGATCGATGGCAGTCACGCAGAGCAAGAGATGCGCCGACAACCGGAGGGCTGCATGGTCGGATGGGGCGTGTGCGGCCCGTCGAAGAATGACGCAGGCCACGAACGCTAGCACGATGGTAACTGCTCCACCGAGGATGACGTCGGGTGCTTGTGGCCCCGCCGCTGCGGCTGCCACGGCCGTGGCAGCCGTAGCCAAGACGATACCAGTCGGCAGCAGACGTCTATGCGTTCCCGCAGCGCGGACGAAATCCTGAAAGCCGATGGCTGCAAGTTGTGAAAAAGCCAGACCGAAGGGAGTCAGCCATTTGGCGGGGTATCTGAAGCCTTCGTAGCCGGGCACGAAGGTCACCAGAAACCAGTACACACCGCCCACCTCGTCGCCATGCTCGTAGAAGATCGGCGGATTGATTCCGGTAAGACGTTGTGCGATGTGCCGCACCAGGCCGCAGGCTCCAAAGCCACCCAGGCTCGCCAGGTAGGCGAAGACAAGGATCACGGCCCAGCCACGCACGCTCGGCTTTCGGCGGAAATTCCAAAGGGCGACGGCGACACTGCCCAGCGGGACGATGCCCGCGTAGAGCGTGGCAACCCAGGAGAGTTCACCCTCCAGCGACGTCCGCGCCGGCCAGCGGTCAAGAAATGGACCCGAGAGCAAAGGGGAAAGGCATTCCAGGAGTCGCCACGGTGCCACGCTGAATCGATAGACCTCGTCATAGAAGGCGTTGACGTTCGCTGCTCGACCGAGAATCGCGGCACACCACGACGAACGCTCCTCTACTGCCGCCTCTGCAAGGAAGCGTGGCACTGCCCATAGTGACAGTGGCAGCGAGTCGGAACAGCGGGTAGTGGTCGCCATGAATTCCTGCGTGAGCATGATTTGGACCAGGGCAAGGGCGCCGGCCAAGAGCCCGCCCGCCAGGAGTGTGCCTGCAGCCCTCACTGCGTGTCGTCGACCGGCATAACCGGCCGACACTAGATGCACCAACCACTGGAATCCCAGGCAGATGGCGGCATGAAACACAGCCTGCGGATCACCCGCCAAGACTGCCAATGCAAGCGATGCGGAAAAGAAGAGGAGGCACAACGGCGAGAACGAACGAAGCAGAAGGAGTCCGTATCGCATCGACCAGGCGAACCACACCGCCCCGGCAAGCATATTCGGAGAATAGACGTGGAAGAAAACGCACCCGCAACCCGCATACGACAGTGCCGCGGTGGCTGCTGCGACGATCGAGCAGCGGCGGTCGCGGGCAATCGTGAAGGCAGCGCAGCCGGCGAGCACAATGTGAAGGATCGTCGACACGTTGACATCAGTGCCCGCTGGCAGAACCAACGCGGCAATCACCTGTAGGGGATAGAACACGGCGGCGACATTGAGCGCCGCAAGTGGCTGCCCGCCGTTTAAAAGCGGATTCCACAGGGGCACCTCGCCTGACGCCCAGGAGTCGCGGACGAGCCGATAGATACCAGGGAAGTAATTCGCCGAGTCGCGAAAACAGAAGTAAGAACCCAGGAAGAGGACGTCAAAGAACACCGCGCAGATCGTCAGCGAGACGATTGCCAGAACAGGACGTAGCCTGCCATTGCACCAGCGCGCCGCCTGATTCGAAACACCGGGGCACAACTCTTGACACTCGCTCCTACCGGCGGCGGATATTTCTATTCGCAAAGGAAGTTGCTGGCACCGCCGCACAGTTGCTCGAAAAAGCAGCAAAGGCCGCTTGACGGTAGAGTTGCACGCTATCGGCAGAGCCCATCATGCGCATCGAGCTGCCTGGCATTCGCGAGGCAGCCGTGGCAGCTGTTCCCGAAAAGCCCATCGCAATCTGATAGACGCCCGTCGAGCCATTTCTTCCCGAGGCATCGCGAGTCGGAGTGTACGAAAAGTTTCCGTAGCCGGAGACGCCGACGTAATACGTGCCGGCGGTTGTCGCCGTAAACGCTAGGTAGCTGTCATACGAACCGCCAAGATCATCGTTGCTGGCCAGCTGGCGGCCTGTGCTGTTGAAGAGCCGAACATAACTGTCCAGCGTGGACGAGCCTGCTAGCGACCGTGCATCAATATCCACAATCAATCGCTGCCCGGCTAGCAATGTGACCCGGTAGAGATCGACGTCTTTTGCACCGGAGCGACCGTCGCCAATCCGGCCGGAGAGCCGAACAGTCCCAACCTGACCGGCCGGGATCACAGAGGCCGTCGACAGGGTGTCGCCAGCATCCACAAGGGCAGCGGCTTTCACGGTCCACGTATCCAACACCGATGTGGTAAGAGCAATGCCATTGGCATCCACAATGCCGCTGTTGGCAGCATTGAGCGTGAGCGTGTAGACCCCCGTCGATGAGGTGGCAGATGCGAGGCCAACAAGCACCCAACTCACGCCGTCGGTTGAGGTCACCACAGCCCCGGCCAGCGAAACATCCAACCCACTGCGCACAAGCCGCAGGTCGGCAACATCAAAGCC
>QWQH01000111.1 GCA_003670915.1 Planctomycetota bacterium
CGGTGTCGTTTGTGCAGACGAGTCAATGGTCGACTGGATTCAATGCCGATATGAAAATCAAGAACACCGGCACCACGGCCATCAGCGGCTGGACGCTGGAATTCGACATGAAGGCAAACATTGTCAACCTCTGGAATGCCGTGATCGTGAGCCACGTGGGCGACCACTACGTGATTCAAAACGCTGCCTCCAATGGCACGATCGCAGCAGGCGCAGAGATCTCCTTCGGCTTCCAAGCCGAAGGCCTTGCAGGCGAACTGCCGACGAACAAAAAGCTCAATGGCAAGGTTTTGTGAGGAGAAGGATCAGGCTTTTTTCGGGCTCGACACGCTCGAATAGATGGCAGGATTCATCGTGGGGTCGTTGTACATCTTCATCTGCCGAAAAACTCGCAGCGGCCGTTGACCTGTAAATATCTCTGCTAGCAACCGATCCAGCGATTCCATGAGGTTGGCTCGCTGCATGTCCAGAACCAGCATCTTCGATGCCGCTTTTTCTCGATGCTCAGCCGAAGCGTCTGCCCGTTCGATTTGCTCCCGCATGTGGTAGCGTCGCAGTTCTAGGATAGACAATCGATCGATTGCCGCACCGGGGGTTTCCGTGGCACTCAGAGCACCGACGGCGGCGACAATGCCCCGCCGGCCAAGTTCCTCGATCAGCCAGTCGTCTGTCTTTTCAATGGAATCATTGCGAGACTGGTTGTATTGATCGATGGCCCGCTTCACCTGCGCGATCTTGGCGTCGGTGACGTCCGGGGATCTGGCGATGTCTTCCTCGTGCCAGAGGAGGAAGTTAAAGCGGTGCAAATCGCCGATTTTTCCGGCCAACCCAGGTTCGTTGTGAGACGGTATCACCTCGTGCCAGCGGGCTACGAACATTTCAAGCATGCTGTCGATGGCAGTGGCGGTCAAAGGAGGCGTGGAAACAGTGGTCATGAACTGGATTCCTTGTCTGTGGTGCAGAGGCCTGACAAGACTCTGCCAAAGGGTGGATCGGCGATGGATAATGAACGGTTTTGCACGAGAGCTTGGCGTATCATTCGTGAATCGTGGCTATAGAGCCTTGCGGATGACAAGGCAGAGGTTCGCACCCCCAAAGCCAAATGAGTTGCTGGCAGTGATATCAACGCGACGCTGGCGAGCGGTGTGCGGCACGTGGTCGAGAGGGCACTTTTCGTCGGCGTTGTCGAGGTTTACTGTCGGCGGAACTGCTTGGCGGCAGATGGCGGCCAAGCAGGCAACGGCCTCGAAGGCTGCCGCGCCACTGACGAGGTGTCCGGATATGCTTTTCGTAGAACTCACCGGCACGTGATCGGCAGCACTTCCCAGCGCCAGTCGAATGGCTCCGGCTTCGGCCACGTCGCCCACGGGAGTACCTGCAGCATGGGCGTTGATGTAGTCGAGCGAATCGGGGGTGACGGCCGCATCTGCCAGAGCCAGCGAGATGGCCCGGGCAGCATGTGTTGGATCCGTGCTTGGAATCACCATGTGAAATGCATCGCTCGACATCCCAACGCCTGCCACCTCGCCATACACTCTCGCCCCACGCTGCTGAGCATGCGAACGGTTTTCCAGTACGAGAAATGCGCCCCCTTCCCCCATGACAAAGCCATCGCGATCACGGTCGAACGGACGCGAGGCCTTGGCGGGGTCGTCTTTTCTACGAGAGAGCGCCCGGAGGTTATAGAAGGCGGCAATGCCGCTGGGACTGAGCATGTCGCAACCGCCCACGACACACGCATCCACCCAGCCGGATTGCAGCCATTGCCGTCCGATCGCGATGGCAAATCCGCTGGAAGCACAGGCGGCCGCCACGGTGACTGCCGGTCCGTCGATGCCCAGAATGCCTGCAATGCGATGCACCAACGACGCGTCGCGGTGTGGTTCGTACACCAGCCTGCCGCCCACCAGAAAATCATTTTCCCAAGCCTTCAACTGTTCCGCACCGAGTCCCATCACCAACCCGATTCGGAGGCCGTGGAGATCGGCGGGCATGCCAGCATCGTCCAATGCACTGGCAATGGGACTCATAAAGATCTTTCCCAGCCGATCCATTCTGGCAAACGCAGCGGGGTCGGCCGCAAGGCGAGCGGTGGCGGGTGATGGAATATCGTCGACCGGTGCTGCAAATTGCTGGCGGTCGCGTGCCAATGGGCCGAGGTCGACAGATCTCACGCCCGACCTACCTGCCAGTAGGCTGTCTGTGATCGCGTCGAACGAGTTGCCCAGAGACGACACCACTCCAATGCCTGTGATCAGAACGGGATCGGAGCCACGGCGATTGAATTGCTTATCCGATGCATTCATCACTTCTCTCCATCGGCTACGCAATCGTGGCTGATGCGCACGTGGGCGCCCCACGGGCAAACGTGTAACCAGTCGGCTCGAACGTCGCCTTGATTGCATGCCGCGAGGGCGTGAGCCAGTTCGGCAAGCGTGCCGGTTGCCTGAGGCGTTGTGCGAGCGTCTGAATCACTCGTGAGTCGCGTGCCGGGAAGCGTGATCGTGAGCCGGGCTGCGCCTCTCTGGGTTGGCATAAGACAGATCGCCACACCGCGGCACATCGCGTCGGGGGGGGCGATTCCCTGTGCGTCCAGAGTTGGTTCGTTCTTCCATTCCGTAAAGACGAGCCAGAGCCCAGGTATGTTGGAGTGATCAAGAAGCGAGAGCGATGTGATAAACCCTTCTGCCATTGCCTCAGGCCCGCCGCCGATACCGATATTTGGCCCGTGCATCGACAGTCCTACGCTCACGGCGCTTGCCAACGCGTGGAGTGAGCACTGCGGCACAATATGAGGCGACACCGTCGCCGGGCCTTCCGCTTGGAGTTGCATAAGCGTGCGAGCGCTCGCCATCCGTCCCGGCAGACAGGGCGAGCCAACGACGCCAAACGCTTCAAACGAAGGCCGCGGATCAGGAAAATGGGCGATCGCCTCAAGCACCGCCCGCATACCGATAACCGTATGTTCGTCGGAGTGTCGCAAAAATCGCCCCGGTAACGACGGCGCGCCGACCGGAAATGGCGCCTCTCGCAAGGCTGGGATCTCCGAGAGCGGTGATTCAACGGTGGCAGAACTCGCGACCCAATAGGCTAAACCGGCATTACACGATGGTTCTCGTGGCTCTAGTATCACGCTACACATGTCCGCAGTTTCGCTCTCCGCAGGCATGTCTTTTGCCGGGGGTTCTTCGTCGATCTCTTTTCACCCATCGACATCGGGTATCGATCAGGCGGCTTGTCGGATCGCCTTGGCATCAATTTTAGCTTGGAGCATGTCGAGCATGGTGCCAACCGTGTTGATTCCGTCGAGGAGTGCGGTTTCGATTTGAATCTCGAATCGACTCTCAATATGAATAATAAGTCCGGCCATATCGATCGAATCGAGGTTGAGTCCCTCGCGAAGCGATGTTGAGTCGTCGAAGATCGGGTAGGATTCACCCGTCTCCTTCTTGAGTAGTTCGAGCACGATGGCGGAAAGTTCCGTACGTTTCATAGCGGGCAAGACTCCTGGAAAACGTGAAAGTATGTCGGGGGTGCCAAAAGGCTGCCGGCGAGCGGGCGAAGGATAGCGAATGACCGTCCATGAGCGAAGAGCAGATCGGGCGGCTTTTTTGGCTCTTTGTGGGCTGGGTGGCTCGCGGGCACTGGGGTTCATAACGGCCACCTACACGCTCCTTCTGGTCTTCGCGACCCATTACCCAAAGCCGGAGCATTTTCTCGGCACGCACGCGTTCTCCGACAAGGTGCTCCATTTCGCGGCCTACTTCCTGCTGGCGTCCCTGGCTGCGGCAACGCTGGCCGAGTGCCGTCGATGGGGGGGCCGCGGCGTGCTTGCACTGGCGTGGAGCTTGGCAGCCTTTGCGGCTATCGACGAAATAACTCAGCCACTTTTTGGACGCAGCGCGGAAGGGCTCGACTGGGTCTGTGACTGCATGGGTATCGCAGTCGGCATCTTGGCAGTGGCAGTGGCAGTGCGACTCTGGTGGCGGCCGACCCATCAGTAGTTTGGCGTCGGTGCTCGAAAGTCTTCCAGCTTGACAGAACGAAACCAATCGATCGTGCGCACAAGCCCGTCTCGTAAGGCAACCTTTGGCTCCCAACCGAGTGCACGCTTTGCAAGCGAAATATCGGGGCGACGTCGTTCCGGATCGTCGACCGGCAGCGGTTTCTCAATCAACTTCGACGACGATCCCGTGAGATCGATTGTGAGTTCTGCTAATTGCCTGATTGTGAATTCGCCTGGGTTGCCGAGGTTCACTGGCCCAATAAAGTCGTCGGACCCGTTCATCATGCGAATGATGCCGTCCACTAAATCGTCGCGATAGCAGAAACTGCGGGTCTGGTTTCCGCTCCCAAAGATCGTGATCGGATCCCCTGAGATCGCCTGACGGATAAAATTGCTGACAACCCGGCCGTCAAATGGATGCATGCGCGGGCCATAGGTGTTGAAGATGCGCACAATTCGAATGTTCACACTGTTGGCGCGGTGGTAGTCCATGAAGAGTGTTTCGGCAGCCCGCTTCCCCTCGTCGTAGCAGGCCCGTGGTCCAATCGGGTTGACCGCACCGCGGTAGGTTTCGGGCTGCGGGTGCACCTCCGGATCTCCGTAGACCTCGCTCGTCGAGGCCTGAAGCACCTTCGCACGGCAACGTTTTGCCATGCCCAGCACGTTGATCGCCCCCATCACCGATGTCTTCATTGTCTTGATCGGGTTGTATTGGTAGTGGCCGGGAGCAGCCGGACAGGCAAGATTATAAATCTCATCAACTTCCAGCCAGAGCGGTTGGATGACGTCGTGCCGCAGCAGTTCGAAATTGCCGCATCCAAGCAGGTGGGCAACGTTTGTTTTCTGGCTGGTGAAAAAGTTGTCGATGCAGATCACATCGTGCCCCATCTCGACGAGTCGTTCGCAGAGATGGCTGCCGAGAAATCCGGCACCACCGGTCACAAGAATGCGATTGATTGAGGCCATCGAATTTCCAAAACGTTGGTGTGGTGGGGATCAAGCAAGCAGCGCCCCGGAAGCACTTGGGCCAAAAAGACCATGCGGTAGAGCACCGCTAGATCGCCCTGACATCCATCGTATCGTAGCATATGGGGAGTATCCACGGCCGAATCCAGTGCTCGCTGGGTTCCTTGAGCGCATCCATCACACGTGAGGTTGTTTCCATGCCAGCATTCAATCGTCGCGAGATCATTCAGGCAGTCGCTGCTGCCGGAGTGGTTGCCGCGACCCAGCAGGGCACAGTGGCCCGCGCGCAGACGGCGGCGGCTGTCGGGCAGGCGGCCGGTCGAATCCACCAGTCGGTTGTGTATTGGTGCTTTCACGCGGCGGGCGATCGGTGGGACATCGAAAAGATGTGTACGGTCGCCAAGCAACTCGGCTGCCAGTCGATTGAACTGGCACCCCCTGAAACGTGGCCAACGATTCAAAAGCACGGTCTCACGTCGGCCATTGCGCCCAACGGCGTGCCCGGCGCAGCGTTTATGACGGGCTTCAACAACCCTCGATACCACGGCATGGTGATCGACGCCACCACAAAGATGATCGATGCCTGCGCGGAGGCTGGCTTTCATTCTGTGATCGCATTCACTGGTTACAAATGGCGCGACGCGAGCGATCCCACCAGTGGCGAGATATCGCCGGAGGAGGGTGCTGACAACTGCGTGAAAGGCTTCCGGCAGATCATGGCTCATGCCGAAAAGAAAAATATCACCGTCTGTCTCGAACATCTCAACTCTCGCGATGCCAGCGATCCGATGAAGGGACACCCGGGCTACCAGGGGGATGATGTCGACTATGTGGCCGGCATCATTCGTCGCGTCGGTTCTGAGCGACTCAAGATGCTTTTTGACATCTACCACGTGCAGGTCATGAACGGCGATGTGATCCGACGGATTGAAGAATGCAAGGACGTGATTGGCCACGTGCACACTGCCGGCAATCCAGGCCGCGGCGAACTTGATGACACACAAGAAATCAACTACCCCCCGATCATGCGAAAGCTCCTCGACATCGGCTACAAGGGCTTTGTGGGGCAAGAGTTTATCCCCACTGGCGACCCGCTGGCAGGCCTCCAACAGGCCGTGCGAGTGTGTGACGTCCTGCCCACGTAGCGTGCCGCAGTCGCGGCACGGTACCAGCCGTTAGCGACTTCCCAGTCGCCGCTTGTGATCCAGTTCCAGATAGCGGTCGGTCATGCCGGCGATGTAGTCGGCCACGCTGCGAGGCACACCGAACTGGTTGGCTCGACTGCGAAATCCAGCCGGAAGCTCATCGGCGTGAGAGCAGTACCATTGAAAGAGTTGTGTGAGATTTTCCTGAGCGGCGGTACGCACTGCCATTACCTGTGGGCTCCGGTAGACCCGCTGAAACAGAAATTTTTCGAGCTGTTTTTTGCCCGACGAAAGAGCCGCCGTCGGGGCGACGATTCGCACGCCCCCTTTTCCATCGGTGCCATCAAACGCACTGCGCACTTTGGCAACTGAATCGATCGAGCCGTCCGCGAGCTTTTGGCGGCTCTGTGCCACGAGTTCTGCCACTTGGAATTCGACTAGTTCATGCAGCACGGCGCGTCGCAGTTCCACCCCGGCAAGCGGGCCGTAACGGTCTCGGGAGCGGGCTGCCGCATCGGCCACCAGAGGCAGTTCGCAGAGTTCTTCGAGCGTCAGAAGCCCTAATTCGATTGCATCGTCGGCGTCGTGGGTGTCGTAGGCGATCGAATCGGCGGCGTCGACAACCTGCGTTTCTAAGAGTGGCGCCGGTGCCGTGTTGTCGCGTTTACGAGTGGCCTGGGCTTCGAGCACCTCGCGGGAGAGGTTCAGCCCTGGGAAGTGTGGATAGCGAGTTTCCAAGAGCTCCATGATGCGCATCGCCTGCGCGTTGTGGTTAAAGCCGCCCTCGCCTCGAAGCAACAGATCCAGCGTATCTTCACCGGCATGGCCCAGTGGTGGATGGCCGATGTCGTGGGCCAAAGCCAGCGACTCGACCAGGTCTTCGTTGAGCAACAGCGCCCGAGCCAGCGTACGCGCGATGCTCGTCACTTCCAGCGTGTGCGTGAGGCGACTGCGGTGGTAATCGCCGTGGTAGCCGGTAAACACCTGCGTCTTGTGCGCCAGTCGGCGGAAGGCTGCGGAATGAATGATTCGATCCCGGTCTCGCTGATAAGGGCTGCGGAACGGGTGCGGGGATTCCTCGTGGACTCTCCCCCCAGACTCGGCCGCATGCATGGCCCAGGGAGCCAGCGTGAGGGATTCTCGCGTCTGCCAATCTGTGGGCATCATGGTCGCAACTGCTCCCAAAGGCTGTCCAGCGATTGTGGCAACACTCGCACGCCAGCGGTTGTAGGCATAAAGTTCACGTCGCCACTCCAGCGAGGCACGAGATGCCAATGAAGGTGGCCTGGCAGCCCAGCCCCTGCAACGGCTCCCAGATTGAGGCCGATGTTAAAACCCTGTGCCTGCATAGAGCGTTCGATCGCCTCACACCACCGACTGAGGCACTGCTGCAAATCGAGCAAGGTGGCATCCGAAAGCGTTGTCAGGGAGGCACGGTGATCCAGCGGAGCCACAAGTAGGTGGCCGTTGGAATAGGGAAAGCGATTGATCACAACCACGCTGTGCGATGTGCGTTCAAGCACGCCAATCGCCCGATCTTCGGATGGCTCGGCGGCCACGGCCCGGCAGATAAAGCATTCGCGGTCGGAGCCGTGCCGCCAGCGAGCATCGTCGATTGCTGGCGGGATCGTGCCGGTGTCACGGCCCTGCACATAGCCCAAACGCCACGGTGCCCAGAGAGTTTCGATGTTCATGCGGTTCATCCAGAAAATGGTACACGAAAACCGGCAGGAGTCGTTGAGGCGCGGAATGTGTTGGAAAATGGATTCCCCCTAATGCGGCCAATGAATCGAACGAAACGTGCCAGACGCAAGCCGGCATTGACATCCCACGGCCGTCCACGGCAAATGACCATCTGGCTCGGTTTGGTTCCCAAAGGCATGAGGATCACGCGTGGAATTTAAGGTTGCGATTGAAATCTTTTCCGGCCCTATGGACTTGCTGCTCCACCTTGTCAAGCGCCACGAAGTGGATGTGACCGAGGTGCCAATCGCGAAGATTGCGGGTGAGTTTGTGGCGTATCTGGACGTGATCGAAGAACTGGCAATCGATCAGGTTGGGGAGTTTGTCGAACTGGCCAGCGTGCTTTTAGAAATCAAGGCCCGGGCGCTGGTGCCCCGGCCTGAGGAGACAGAGGAACCAGTCGATCTCGTTCGCGAAGACCTCGTGAAGCGGTTACTCGAATACAAGCAATATCGAGACGCTGCGGTGCTCCTAGAAGATCGGGCTCGCCAGTGGGAATTGCGTTTTCCCCGCACGCCAACCGACGAGTCCGCCAAGCGAAGCGGACCAACTGAAGTAACGATTGGCGAAGTGCATGTTTGGGATCTGGTCGGCGCGATGTCTCGCGTGTTGCGCAAGCGAGAGAAACGGCGGCCGCGGCAGATTGTGCAAGACGACACGCCGATCGACGTTTACATTGATCGGCTCGAAAGGCTCGTGCGGGAGCAGGGGAGGGTCGCTTTCTCAGGGTTATTCGAGGAAGATATGCCACGGATAAAACTTGTGGGTATCTTTCTGGCCGTGCTGGAACTGGTACGACGTGGCAAACTATCCACGACGCAGGAGCAGTTGTTTGATGAGATCTGGCTGGAGTTGCCTGCGATTGCGATCTCCCCACCGCCCGTTTCCTGAGAGGCCGAATGATCGACAATGCACCGCTTCGCAGCCTCGTCCACAAGGGGCTTACGATCGAGGGCTATTCGCGAGCCGCCGTCCAAAGCTACTGGCGGATTCCAGAATTGAAGCTCGGCTTTGATCTGGGCGGGCAGCCGTGGAACTTCATGGCCACGAGCACGTGGTTTATCACGCACACACACCTCGACCACATCGCGGCGCTGCCTGTGTATGTTGCAAGACGCCGCATGATGAAGATGGAACCGCCCACGATCTACCTGCCGGAGACGGCCATCGAGCCAATCGAAAGGCTCTTGAAGGCAGTCTCGCGGCTCGACCGCGGCCGACTGCCCTGCACGCTGCTGCCCGTGAAACCCGGCGACGAGATTGAGCTCTCGCGTGAGCATATCGTCACCGTCTCACAGACATGCCACACGCTGCCAAGCGTTGGCTATGTGGTCTGGGATCGCCGACGCAAATTAAAGCAAGAGTTTCAAGGCTTGCCAGGCGACAGAATCCGTGACTTGCGACTCTCGGGGACCGATGTCACTCACGAAGTGCGCACGCCGCTCGTGGCGTACCTCGGCGATAGTTCACCGGAAGGCCTCGATGCCTGCCCGGCGATGTTTGAAGCGATGATTCTGATTACCGAGTTAACATTTGTGGCCCACAGCCATCGCAAAGAAAAAATCCACAAGTTTGGGCACATGCACTTGGACGATCTGCTTGCCCGCCGCGAGCGGTTTCACAACGAGGTTGTGATCGCCACGCACTTCTCATCGCGGTACACCGACGACCGTATCCGGCGGGTCATTACCAAACGGCTTCCCGACATGCTCGATGGACGGCTGCATATCTGGTTGTGAGAAGGCGCGAGCGAAGACATGGTATTGC
>QWQH01000071.1 GCA_003670915.1 Planctomycetota bacterium
CCCCAGCGGCCATTTGCGGCAGATGATCATGGAACACAAGGGCGTTTATCATCCACAGGTTGTGCTTGAAGACGCATCGGGCAAGATTCTTGACTTTTACTATCTGCCTGAGAAAGCCTACATCGAAGTCGCGCAAGGCCAGACCGTGGCTGCGGGCCACGTGCTCGCCAAAACGCCTCGTGAAGTGTCGGGCACGCAAGACATCACTGGCGGTCTGCCCCGCGTCACAGAAATCTTTGAGGCGCGCAAGCCGAAAGACCCTGCGATCATGGCGGAGATCGATGGCATCGTAGAATTGCTTGGCGAAAAACGACGGGGCAAGCGAACCATTGTTGTGAAGAGTGAAAGTGGCATCGAGTGCGAGCACCTTGTGACGCACGGCAAGCATCTACGGGTGCATGCCGGCGACTTCGTGAAGTCGGGTGAAGCACTTGTTGATGGACCGCTTGTGCCGCACGATATTCTGCGGATTTCTGGCGAGGAGGAAGTGCAGCGGTATCTCGTTCGTGAAATCCAAAATGTCTACCGCAGCCAACGCGTTGAAATCGACGATAAGCACATCGAGATTATCGTGTCACAGATGCTGCGCAAGGTGAAAATCGAGGGTGTGGGCGACACCACCCTGCTGCCTGGCAGCGTGATGGATAAGTTTGAGTTTCGACAAGCGAATGATCGCGTAACTGTCGGTTCTCGCATCACAGACAAGGGAGATAGCGATTTCGCTGTCGGCAGCATCGTGCCAAAGGATGTACTTGCACAGGCCAACACGCAAATCGAAACCCTTGGAGGCACTCCTGCGAAGGGAGTCAAGCCGAAGCCAGCGACCGCCAGCACGCAGTTGCTTGGCATCACAAAGGCCAGTGTTCAAAGTTCGAGCTTCATTTCTGCAGCGAGTTTTCAGGAGACGACCAAAGTACTGACTGAAGCGGCTCTTGCAGGTAAAGTGGATAACCTCGTTGGCTTGAAGGAAAATGTGATTCTGGGCCATCTCATACCAGCCGGAACTGGTTTCAACACGTTCCAGTCGGCAGAGGTTCGCGTGCGGCCAGAGGCCCTTGAATCGCTGCGGATGGACCGCGAAACGGTGCTCACTCGCCAGTTTCCGCTGCTGGAAGCACCTGCCGCCGACGAGGAACTCAAACTTGGCGTGCAAGACGGTGGCGATGTGGCCTTGCTCGAGAATGTGCTGGGCTCCGACGAATCCCTCTAAATCGCTTCTCAGATAGCTGGGGCGACGTCGTGGCAAAACAGGAGACGTAGACGAGGGTTCTCGGCGAACGCTGAGGAGCTTTGGGTCGGCGCGACGAGACGTTTGCTGCTCCGAAGCCAACGATACACCGTATCCTATGGTGTGATCGAATGTTCGAAAGCCTGTGAACTGTTGAGTCCTTGCAATCGTTTCGACTGATAGGTTCGCGCCAATTGGCTCGCGATAATCTCGTATTCCTGCAATTGTGGCTCCCTGGCATCCATTTTTTAAGTCCTGGAATTGGGCTCTGTGACGAAGTATCGTTAGAGAGTCCTTTGCAGGAGGTTTGAATTGATGCGATGCCAGCGACTGCCGCTCCTTGTCAGTATTCCCTATCTCCATGCTTTGGCGTTTTTCTTTCTCTTTTTTCCCTCACACGCCTGCGCGCAGCCTGCTCCCTATAACCCATATGCCGACACTCAAGGCATACTGCCCCCGTTGGCCGCTGACGGCACAATTCAATGGGGCACTTTTTACAAGTCCGCCGCGATCCAAAAGGCCTACGAACGACTCTGGAATCTTGGGGCGTGTCGCGGCACAAACAAAGCGATTACTATTCCGGTTGAGAATAATAAGCTCGTAATCGACACGCTGCCGGAGGAGGAGTTTCGTGGGGTTGTGCTTGAGGCGACCGGCTCTATTGCTGGAGGAATGCTGATGTTCGTCAGTGGGGCTGTCGGCCATGCGGCCGACGACGCTCTCGTCGGTGACGATGACGTCATTGCCTCACGTGCCCACGTGGCAGTACTGCATCCCGCAGGTGTCTCGCACCTCTTTGTCAGCGGCAACGCATCGCCTGCGATCCTATCCCCAGGCCTCACCGTTCGCATTCGCACGCAAGTCAATGCTCAGGGACGCGCGACAATACCTCTGCAAATGGTCGACGTTATAACCCCTGTGTCTAAGCTAGAGTCGGAAGAAGTTCATGCAGATCGTCCAGAAATAATCGTTGGGCGATTGGTTCAGGTGCGGAACTCACGCATGCTTGTGCATGTTGATATCGGAAAGATTCGGCGGCTCTCACTCCCGCTGGCAGAGAACGTAGCGGTCACGATCGAATCATCGCAACTTGAACTGGTTGGTCCCGGCGACTCCGTTGAGGTGAAGGGCCGGCTCTGGACAGGTGAAGGCTCCATGGGGGCCGGTACCATCTTTGCCTCCAAGGTGACTGTCCACAAAGCCACGCCGGCCGTACAGCCATCCCGTAAGCCGATGGGCGCAAAACCTGCTGCCGACGCGGTGGGATCGCGGTAGTTACTTCGGAAGGGTTGCAAAAACTCTCCCTTCCTGTCGCAACTCGCTGTGTTTTCCGGTCAATTCCCACACGGCTGGAATGGCCCTACCCACGCCCTCTACAGTAGGGGCGTGTGGGGATTGCCCGCAGCAATGAACGATGGCCACTCCAGTGAATAGCTTCTGTGGTGGAGTGCCGATTCACTCTGGATGTTTTCCTCTCTCATCACGCATCTATTTCTATGGTGTTCCCGACTCGGTGGATCGTTGTAGACGACCAGCGCATGCCCATCGGGCACGTAGCGGCGCGTACGCTGCGCAGGCGACTCGAAGCTGTCTGGCTCGAACTCCCGCGTGCGGACAGTTGTGCTGATCTCAACCCAAGCCGCGTGCATCGACTCCGGGTGGCAACCCGTCGTGGGTTGGTCGCGCTCGATGCGTTTCGCCCACTGCTCTCCTCATCGCGGTGCGCGTGGTTTGAAAAACGCCTGCGGCGAATCCGCCACGCCGCGGGTGAAGCCCGTGACATCGATGTCCTTGCTGATAGGCTCTCGAATAAATCATCGAGCACGACCACACTTGCTACTCCTAGCGCAGAACAACTTATGTCGCCTGCCGCTCGCACCGTTCGCAATCGTCTCATTGCCATGCTTGCCAAGCAGCGAGACGTATCCAGACGGCCGATTCATTCAATCTCAGTGAAACTTCGCGACAATGACTGGCCAGGACGGCTCGAACGGCTCCTCGATGATATTCCGCGAAGCCATAGGCAGATGAGTTTTGGAAACTACGCTCGCCAACGTTTTAAGCCGATGGCTGAGCGTTTTTTTTGGTGGCCGATCGAAAGTTGCGGCGTGCCGATGAGATGCACGCCCTCCGGATCGAGGGGAAAAGGCTTCGCTATGCGATGGAGCTTTTTGCAGGTGCATTTGCTCCACGCATTCGGGCGCGCTGCTACGACTCGCTGGAGCAACTTCAGGAAATGCTCGGGAGCTTCACCGATCACTCAGCGGCAGCAGACCGCTTTAGCCGCTGGGCCGAGGACAGGGGTGCGCTGCAGCTTCGCGACATCCTTCTCGAAATGCACCGGGAAGAGTTGGCGATGGCCAACGAGTCACAAATGCTATTTGTAAGGTGGTGGCGACCCTCGCGCCGCCGCACACTCCGCAAGCGATTTGATCTCGCGATCGAGGAACCGTCTTTTTCACGATTGGCATAATGCCCATGCCAATCGACTCACTCCCGTGTCACTCTCATGAACCTGCCTTCTTTCCGTTCCACGCCGTGGATCATCGCATTCGGGCTTGGATCGGCTGCCTGTATCTGGGGTCTGTGCCGACTGGCGATTGAGCCGCTGCCGAAAGTCTCGGATTTGCCACCGGCGACGCAGGAGGCCGCTCCTCTTTTCCAACCAACGATCACGAGCGTCGATCGACCGCCTGGCGAATCGCCATACGGTATGGCGTGGATTCCAGGAGGTGATTTCTCAATGGGCTGCGCAGATCCTCGGGGTATTCCTTACGGTGGCCCAGACGCCATGAACGATGCACGTCCTATCCACCGCGTTCGTGTCGACAGCTTTTGGATGGACTGCACAGAAGTCACAAATCGGCAGTTCGCGTCGTTTGTGAACGCCACTGGGCATATCACCGTCGCGGAGCGAGTCCCGCAGGCCGAACAGTTTCCTGGTGCTCCTCCGGAGAATCTGGTGGCTGGGTCAATTGTTTTTGCGCCACCAGTTGAGCGAGTGCCGCTCCGCGATCCGACTGGCATGGCGCACCTGCGATGGTGGAGTTACGTCAAGGGGGCGCAGTGGCGCCACCCCACAGGCGATGGCAGCTCTGTCGATGGGCGGGACGATGAGCCTGTCGTTCACATCGCCTTTGAAGATGCCCAAGCGTATGCTGCCTGGGCAGGAAAGCGGTTGCCGACCGAGGCAGAATGGGAATACGCTGCACGGGGTGCCCTCGCCGGAAATAGGTACCCGTGGGGCAACAACTTTTTGCCGGATGGCCGATGGATGGCCAACACGTGGCAAGGGGTATTCCCGGCCAACAATTCCGCAGACGATGGCTATGCAGGTTTAGCGCCCGTTGCACAGTTTCCTCCGAATTCTTACGGCCTCTATGATATGTCGGGGAACGTCTGGGAGTGGTGCTCCGACTGGTACCGCCCCGATACGTACGCCACCACCCTCGCCACACACGGCGGCAAGGAAAAATGCGTCGACAATCCAACGGGACCGCCGGAGAGCTTTGATCCGCAGGAACCCGGACAACTCAAGCGTGTGATGCGTGGTGGATCTTTTCTCTGCTCAGAGCAGTATTGCGCGCGGTATATCCTAGGCACCCGTAGCAAAGGGGAAATCTCCAGCAGCACCAACCACATTGGGTTTCGCTGCGTCAAGCCCGTGGCAAACCTACCTGCTAGCACCACCGGGCTTCTTCGCACGATGGAAGGCGATGAGCGTTTGTGTGTTGACGATGTCGCATGCCTCCAGACCAGCGCGACGTGCCTGCACAATACCGCATCGCATCATGTCCAACCCACTTGTGGCGTGAGCATCTGTCGAGATGACGAGTTTGACGCCCGCCTTTTTTGCAGCGGCCGCATGGTGCTCGTTGAGATCGAGCCGCCACGGATTGGCGTTGATCTCGAGGAATGTGCCAGTGCGTGCGGCAGCTGCGATCACTGCTTCGATATCTACATCATAGGCCTGTCGGCGATTGAGAAGCCGACCGGTAGGATGACCAATCACACTTACATGCGGATTTTCGATCGCTTCAATGATTCTCTCCGTAATGCGCGCACGGGACTGGCTCTGACCGTAGTGCAAACTCGCCACAACCCAGTCGGCCTGCTCTAAAATATCGTCTGGCAAATCGAGGCCTCCCTTTTCCAGCATGTCGACCTCGATCCCCTTGAGCACCACAAGCGGCGGTGCCCCGTCCTCAGCGAGCGATGCGTTGAGCCTGTCTATTTCTGCCCACTGCTTGAGAAGACGCTCTTCATCCAGACCACGGGCCATGGTCACCCGCTTTCCGTGATCGGTGATTGCGATGTACTCCAAGCCTCGTTCGATCGCCGCGCGGGTCATTTCGCCAAGTGTTGCCGTACCATCGGTGGCCGTGGTATGCATGTGGAGATCGCCGCGGATGTCCGCGAGCGTGACGAGCACCGGCAGCTTTCCGCACTCGGCCAGCAATAATTCATCGCCGCCTTCGCGGAGTTCTGGTGGGATCCATGGAAGGCCCACCGCCCCGTACACATCTGCTTCCGTCGTTCCGGCAATGCTTTCACCGACTTTTCCACCCAGTTCGGAGTCACCAGCCTCGCCCGGATCGGCCAGCCGATACACGCCGTATTCGTTGATCGTCAGGCCGCGATCCCGCGCCCGCGATCGTAGGCGTATGTTGTGCTCTTTTGAACCTGTAAAATACTGCCAAGCGGCCCCAAAGGAGGCGTGCTCGACGACACGCAGGTCGATCTGGATTTCTTGAGGCCCGCGCACGCTCGTCTTTGTATCACCGCTGAGAAGCACCTCGGTTGTCCCGGGCCACGCATGCAGGTGATTCATGACCGCCTGTGCGGTTTCTCTTGTGCCGTCGCATTCCACAAGGAGATCGATATCGCCGACCGTGTCCCGGCCACGTCGCCAACTGCCAGCCGCCTCGATCTGACGCACCTGCGGGCAGGTTTGCATCCACGCCAGCAGGATCTGCACGGTGGAGTCCGCATCGTTCCACAAAAGCCTGGAATGTTCCGGGCTCTTGGCAAACGGGATAGCGGCGAGAATCGCGGCCTGTGTTTTCTCGCCGAATCCCTTCAAGTCCTGCACCTGCCCCGCGAGGCAGGCAGACTCGAGTCCCTCGAGCGAGTCAATGCCGAGTTGATCAACGAGCAGTTTGACTTTCTTTGGACCCAAACCTGGCACTCGCATGATCGCGAATACACCTGAGGGGACTGCTTTTTCCAGTTCGTCTAGCAATGGCAACCGGCCAGTGTCGAGCAAGATCTGTATCTTGGCAGCAAGATCGGCTCCGATTCCATCTATATCGGTGAGCGACCGGCCCGAATGTTCGTTGATACTGGCAAGGTTGATACTCGCGAGTGACTCAACCATGCTGCCAATCGTGTGCGCAGCGTTGCGGTAGGCTCGCACCCGAAAAGCATTCTCTGCGTTGAATTCCAACAAGTCGGCCACCCGGCCAAAGATGGTGGCGATATCGACATTTGTCACAGAAGTCTCTCAGCCAAGAACGGCGAAAAGGGGGTTGAATGAATGACCCCAGTTTATCGCGTTTGTGCTGATCGCGTTACTGCTGCCATCGCACAGGCAAAGCCGCGGTCGGATAGGCGGACGAGTGAGCCACCGTTGCAGGCTGCCATACCGAAACGGGCTGCCATGATGTGGTGTGGCTCGTGGGTTCCAAAAGCCGCGGAAACGCGCCGGTGGCTGCCCCTGGACCTGCTCCTGGCACAATCGGCATGCCGATACCGGTTTCATAGCTGCTTGGGCCACTTCCGCCCGGCACTCCTGCCGGAGCGTGGATGGGCTTGAGTGCCGGAGATGGCTGAGCCAACGGGGTTGGGCTCGCAGCCCCTGCGTTCCCAGTCTGGCCCGGCATTGTGCGAGGCAGTTCAGGAATTGGCTTGAGTGACGGGGTGGGCGCGAGCGTGGGCGGCAGGCTGGGCTGCGGCTGCACGGGCGATGGAGCAGCGTAGGTTCCGCTCTGTGGAACGATCTGCTGCTGAAACGTCGGTTGCTGCATCATCGGCTGGCCAACGGCTCCTTGTGGCAGCGTCGGTGCCGCAATGCTTTGCTGCCCCTGAATGACTTGCTGCGGAATATCGCTTCCCGCTGATCCCCATGCCTGTGGAGTCGTCTGCATTGGAGCGGCAAACGGACTGGTCGCCATGCCAGCGGGTCCTGGCACTGCACCCGGCACAACCGCGCCACCTGGAGCTCCGGAGTAGCCGGGCTGCATCTGAACATATTTGGTCGAGTAGACGGCACGGTACTGCGTTACAGGTACATTCACGGTGCGCTGCTCATAATTGGTTACCTGCTCCATGCAGTCTCGCGGACAGCCCGTGCATGGGTCGATTTCACAGGACGGCTTATACGAAGTAACCGGCACGCACTGATACTGCGCGCGGTAGGTTGTCTCAGGCACGTAGCTCACTTGCTGCACCGGCACCACAACTGGCATCGGAGGGGCTGCAGCGATCGGTGCCATGATGGGCACAGGTGCAACGGCATATGCTGGCGGCGCTTTACGAAAGCAGCTGCCGCAGCCTGTGAATAAATTGCTGAGGCAACATTGCGATTGCGCATCGCAGACCTGCGACCACGTGGAGGCGGCACTGCCAGCCAGCAACACAACGGCCATCATCTTTCGCGTCTTCATCACTCGCTCCTCGACTGGTGCTGATCCACGTAGCGGGATGCCCGATACGTTCAACAACACTCCAGCCTAGGTTGCACTTGGGTACCTCGGCGCGAAAAAAATGCCAAATGGTTTCATGAATTTCATGCTTCGCAACGGCACGATCGACACCGCAGGCATCACCGGCATATCCGGAACTTCTCGTCCGTGACGTTCAAACCGGTCGTACAAGTGGTAGAGCGATTCCCGCATATTCCCGCCACACTGCTCAAACGCCTCTTCCACGTCTGCTGCGGCAATGCGTTGTCCATGCCATATTTCATGGGACGGCAACTGTCGCACAATGGCCACCAAGAGCGGGTGAGATGTCTGACAATCGATCAGCAAAGGCAGGCCGGTGACCCGGTGCGATGTGACGAGCACATGACAGCCACGCACCCATGCCAGCCCCCTGGCTAGTGAGCTCAACAAGCGGCCCATTTGCTCCCAACTGTCGATGCACACCATGCCGCCCGGCGGGCTTTGTGCGATGGCTAGGAGTGCTTTCAGGGCATCTGACATGCCCCGCAGGCGTACGCGGACGACGCACACGCCTCGGTGTTGCAGTGCACAGGCCAGATGCTCGAGTAGCGTTGTTTTGCCGCTGCCGTGCGGCCCCTGAATCGCAGCCGTTCCTCCTAGCTCCGCAAGCGAGGCAAGGATCCCGTGCAGATTCAGCAGACGGCCAAAGCCGTCCATGGGCGCAATGCGGCCGGGCTGTGTGTAACGGGTTGAAAATGGGTTACCAAAAAACTCGCTGCTCCCATCATTGATCGGTCGCTGGGTAGTCATGCCAAGGGCTCCCGTCGATTGCGGGCGGGCGGGATCTGTCCGACCTCAAACACATGCTCTGAGACGAAATCTTTGCCTCCCTCAAAAAAGATTCGCACACGCACGCACCACCGCACCTTGACAATTACCCCCTCGTAAGAAAGCGGGCTCGTGGGAAGGACGATCGTAAATGAGCCGTCCGGCACAGCCGTCGCGACTGCGTCCTGTCCAAAAAGACGCTCAAAAAAATGCGCTTCCAGATCCTCCTCCCCTTTCCCCTCTGTATACCAGACTGCAGATCGCTCGACGGCCCTCACTTTTTCATCATCGATCCCCTCAATACGATAGCGCACACCAAGGCTTTCGTGTGGCTGATAGATGCGACTGGCGTGGTCAAACTGCAATACAACTCGCGGAGACACCGTTGCTCCTGCCAATGCAGGTGACGCAGCAGCAATCGCACGCGAGACTCGGGCAAGACCCTTGATATCACCGTTGGCGATGGCCGCAGCGTCGTTCATGGAGATACCTGCCAGGCCGAGTGGACCGGAGGCCGCACGCTGGCTACCGACAGCGGGAAAACGACCAGCGGAAAAATTCGTGTAAACGCTGGACGGCTCTCGGAGAGCCCGCGCAAAACGATTCGCCAGTGCACGGAATTGTGCTTTGAA
>QWQH01000055.1 GCA_003670915.1 Planctomycetota bacterium
AGACAGCGTTTCGGGAACATACCTACCACCGTAGCAGCCAAACCGCCCAAGGGCATCCGGCACGCTGGACAACGGGGGCACGCTGACGGGTGACTGCGTAGAAGACATTGGCATTTTTAAAGATGACTCGAAGAGAATACCAAGAAGGAGAAATAATTGCCGCGAGGCGAACCGGGTAAATTCTGGCTGTTTGAATCGCCGCCTACAATTGACCAATCAATTCTAGCCGTCAGCCGCAGTGCTGCCATCTCAAAACAACTCCTGAAATGGAAAAAATTGGCACTCTTTGCGTCCATCCCGTACGCTAAACACTTGCCTTTTACCTCTCTCTCTTTCACTTCTGCAGGAGATGGCCCATGCCTACCCTCGCGAATTCGGTTTCTCGACGACGATTTCTGGGAGTCGCAGCCGGATCTTTGGCTGCGGGATCTTTGGCTACTCGCTGCGTGACCACTGGCCCAACCATAGCCTCTGCGGCACAGGCAATTGCGCCAACGCAAGCAACCTCCGAAACGCTCGCCCAAATCCTGCATGCTTCGCTCTCGCCCATGCAAAAAAAAGCAGTCTGCGTGCCGTGGAACTATGTGCATCCAAAATTTGGCCTGCTGCGGACTCGCGTGGGCAACAATTGGAACGCCACCGAGCCGGATGTGGCTGGGTCATTCTTTTCTAAGGATCAGCAACGACTCGTGCGGGACATCTTCAAGCATCTCATCCAGCCCGAGTGGCACGCTCGTTTCGACAAGCAACTCGAGGACGATACCGGCGGGTTTGGACACGAACAATCGATCGCTCTGATCGGCGAACCGGGCTCGGGCACGTTTCAGTTTCTGCTGACCGGTCGCCATATGACACTGCGGTGCGATGGAGACTCCGCCGAGCACGTCGCCTTCGGTGGGCCGATTTTCTACGGCCACGATGCCGGTGGCTTCAACGAAGAAGCAAACCATAAAGGAAACGTTTTCTGGCCGCAGGCCGTGGCAGCCAATGGCGTGTACGCAATGCTCGACGGTCGCCAGCGCGGCTTGGCAATGGTCGAAAAGCTGCCTCGCGAAAATACCATTGCGTTTCAGGGGAAAAAAGAAGGTGCCATCGGTGGAATTCCCGTCTCGGAACTCTCGGGCGACCAGCGAGCCGAACTGGAGAAGGTATTGGCTGTACTGCTTGATCCATTCCGCACCACAGACCGCAACGAAGCCACGCAATGCCTCGCCAAGCAGGGCGGCCTCGAGGCCTGCCGGTTGGCATTTTATCGGGAGGGAGATCTTGGCGATGATGGCGTATGGGATTGCTGGCGGCTGGAAGGGCCTTCTTTTGTCTGGCACTACCGCGGCGCGCCCCATGTGCACGTATGGGTGAACATCGCCGACACGGCCGACGTTCCCACAAATGCGTAGCCGATACATCTGATCGTCCTCCTGCGCGAGCAAGAAGCGATGTCAGCCCCGCAACTCTTTTCGATTCAATGTGCCGTGTCTATTTCAACTGATACTATTTTTTCCCAAGGCTGCTCCGCTATGCCCGACTGCTGCATCATCGGTGGAGGCATTATTGGCCTGTCCATCGCTCGCGAGTTGGCCGGCCGCGGCCTCTCGGTGCAGGTGCTCACTCGGGATGCGGTTCGCGACACGGCATCGTGGGCGGCGGCCGGCATTTTCCCGCCCACCCCCACACCAATTGTGGGAGGTCCTGAGGTGTCTGCAGGCGATGCTTTCACTGCGTGGAGCGACCGGCTTCACCGGCAGTGGTCCCTAGAACTTGCGTCTGAAACTGGCATCGATAACGGGCTCGCGGCCTGCGGCGGCCTGCACGTCGCCGCAGGTGCTGCGGCCTTGGAGCGACTGCGGGCAGAATGGTTGGCCTGGCAGTGCAAAGGTGCCCGCTGCGAATGGCTTGACACAACCGGGGTGGTAGCCTGCGAACCGGCGTTGACTGGCGCCGCAGGGCAGGGCGGCATCTTGGGGGGCTATCTGCTGCCAGACGAGATGCAAATTCGTCCGCCACGCCATCTGGAAGCGCTGAAGCGATCCTGCCGCGACCGCGGCGTGGAGATTCTGCCCACAACCGATGTGCGTTCGATTGAGCTTCGTGCAGGCCGTATTGAAGGCGTGACAACTCCCAGCGGTGTTCGGACGGCGGGCTGTTATTGTCTCGCCGCTGGCGCTTGGTCCGAAGGATTGGCAATGTCACTGGGCCTTCAGATTCAAACGCGGCCTATCCGCGGACAGATTCTGCTCTTGCGTCTCCCCCAGCAAATTCTCAAGCGAGTCATCAATCTGGGCCTTGAATATCTGGTGCCCCGAGAGGACGGGCGACTGCTGGTCGGCTCTACGCTTGAGGATGCGGGCTTCGACACCTCCACGACGCCAGAGGCCATCCAACGCCTTCTTGTTTTTGTCCATTCCCTGCTGGGCGATCTGCCCGATGCCGTACAAGAACAGGTGTGGGCGGGCTTGCGTCCCGGTTCGGTCGATGGCCGACCGTTTATTGGCAAGACACCGGCATGCACCAATGGATTTGTCGCGGCCGGGCATTTCCGCGCCGGTTTGCATCAGTCCACAGGCACCGCTGTGCTTCTGGCGGATATGATCACGGGCTGCACCCCTTCAGTAGACCCGTCTGCATTCGATCCTGCCCGGCCACTTTTCGATGTTGATGCCAGCCCGAACAACGGCTCAAGTGCTAGGCCACCCGATTCCGTTGCAGCCTATCTGGCGCGCGCAGCAGCCGAGGCCAGCGATGCATCCAAGAATCTCCTCCGATGATGCCATCAACTATTTCCAACGCCTGAAGACGAGCAATGCAAGCAGATAGCAGGCCGAACCAACGCCCCACTCGCGTGCGATTTGCAGTGATCGCCGTGAGCGTGGCCATGGCGTTCATTCTGTACCTCGACAGAATATGCTTGGGCGAGATCGTGAAATCGGCATCATTCAAATCAGAAATCCCTCTCAATAAAGAGCAGATTGGCACAATCCTTGGGGCTTTCTTTTTTGCCTACGCGATCTTTCAGGTGCCGTCGGGATGGGCCAGCGACCGGTTTGGAGCTCGCCCAATGCTCACCATCTACATTGCAGGATGGTCGTTCATGACAGCCCTGACTGGCCTCGCGGGGGGCTTCTGGGGCCTCCTTCTAGCGAGGCTTGGGTGCGGGATATTCGAGGCCGGGGCGTACCCCACAAGCGGTGCTGTCATCCGTCGTTGGACGCCGTTTTCACAACGCGCAAGGGCCAGCAGTCTGGTGGCGTTTGGGGGCCGTATCGGAGGAACCCTCGCTCCGTTGCTGACCGCCTTGATGATCGCACATTTTGCCAACTGGCGACCTGCACTCTGGATTGACGGACTCGTCGGGCTTCTGATCGCCGGATTCTACTGGCACATCGTCCGAACCCGCCCAGAGGACCACCCGCGATGCAATCCGGCCGAACGCGCACAACTCCCGAGCACCACAGGTGAGCAACCGCCCTCACTTGGCGTTCTGCTCAATGTGCTCGTGGCCGCGTGTCGCAATCGAAGCATCTGGCTCAACTGCGTGGTGCAAACCGCAAGCAATATTGGATGGGCGTTTTTAGTCACGTGGCTCCCAACCTACCTCACCGAAGTCAGGGGCGTCGAAGCCGTCGAAGGGGGGCGAATGGTAACGATCGTACTCGGGTGCGGCATGGTGGGGATGCTCTGTGGAGGTGCGTTCTGCGATTGGTCGACGCGCATGCTGGGGCAGCGGGTGGGCAGAATCGCGCCCATCGTCACAGGAAGCGCTCTGGCAGGCGGAGCGTATCTCATGTGCCTTTGGGCCACTAGCGCGTGGACTATGGTGGCATGCTGTGCGGTTGTATCATTCGGAACCGACTTGGGAAACGCGTCGTCGTGGGCGTTCATTCAAGATGTGGGTGGCCGGAACGTGGGCACCATCGCCGGATGGGGCAATATGTGGGGGAATTTTGGTGCCGCCACAGCCGCAAAAATGCTACCCTGGGTGTTGGCGAACATGGATGCCAACAGAGACTGGCACGAAGTCTTTCTTGTGTGCGCTGCCAGTTACGGTGTGGCAATCCTGGCTGCTCTGGGCATGAACGCTCACGATCGCATCGAAGCTGTTGGGGCCCAATTCGACTCGCCATGACTTGCCATGACTCTTCGACGCGCTCACCGCAAAAGGGCCCACCATGACTCGTGCCTCTGAATCGTCCACTGTGTGTTCCCGTCGGCAGATCCTGCGTGCCACCACCTCTGCAGTGGCTGCCCTGGCAGCACCGTCTTGGCTCGAGAAATGATGGTGGCCGCAGCCCGCAAGCACAACAGGCGGCTGCAGATGGGCAACCAGCGACGCAGTTGGAGCGGCATTCGTCAAGCCATCGACGAACTGCACGGTGGAGTGATCGGCCGTCCGTATAGGGCACAAGCCTTCTATGCCGCCAATTCTCCCGTCAATCGGCCGCGGCAAGGAAGTGGCCGTGTTGCCTCGTCTGAACTGGGATCTCTGGCAGGGGCCTGCGTTACGAAAACTCTTTCGCGACAACTTCGTGCACTATAATTGCGACTGGTTTTGGGATTGGGGCAATGGCGAGCTAGGCAACAATGGCGTGCACGCATTGGACGTCTGCCGCTGGGGACTCGGCACTGGCTATCCGATTCGAGTCGATTCGGCAGGCGGTCGCTACCGTTACGACGACGACCACCAGATGCCAGCCAACCGATGGGTTCCATTCGGAGAATATTCGTATTCCGCTCTATTGAACGGATCCTTTGGCCACAAACCGGCCTCAGGCTACAATGCATCCGGGTAGCCCACGGGAGGGCCGCCATGACTTTGCGATCTGCTTGCCCCGTCTCGGGGCATCAACGACATGATCTCGATCCATCCTATGCCTCCGGGTACACGCCCCCATCCAGCGACCGTTCTGTTGGCCATCTTATGGATGGCCGCCACGGTTACCGGTTGCTCCGGTTCGTCGCAACGGGAGTCCACGGCATCGGCACCAGTGCCTGCACCGTACGACTGCCGATTTACTGAAGAACCAATCACAATCGACGGCAAACTCGACGACCCGGCATGGAACCATGCCGCTGTCATCGATCGCTTTCAGATGCCTTGGCTCAGACAAAAAATGAGCTTAGCACTCAAAGCAACGCGAGCCCGTCTCCTCTGGGACAGAGCGTGCCTCTACATCGCAGCCGACCTCGATGACGCCGACCTGTACGCCACGATGACCGAGCATGACGGCAACACGTGGGAGAACGACGTCTTTGAATTGTTCTTGAAACCAGCCGTCGACAAACCGTCGTATTATGAGTTTCACATCACCCCAGCGAACACAGTCTTCGACATTTTTCTGCCTCGTCGGGGCCACGTAGGCCGGTTTCGGCGGGACCGCGAGTTTCACATCGAGTCGGCAGTCTCGCTGCGCGGCACGCTCAATCGCTGGACGGACCAGGATGAGGGGTGGTCAGCCGAAATGGCAATCCCGTGGTCAGATCTCATGCCCACAGGTGGGCGGCCGGACCCTGGCGAGACGTGGAGATTTGCACTGTGCCGCTACGATTTTGACATCGCACAGGAGAAGCCCGAACTCTCGACCTCTGCCCCCTTGGCATCAAAAACATACCCCGATTTCCACTCCCACGAAGACTTCGCTCCAATTCAGTTCACGATGCCGCCGGCCCACAATGCAACTCGCCCCTACGGTATTCCGCAATATGTGCCGGTCACCACATCAAAGGTGGTGGGCTCGCCCGACGTGCCCCTGCCGTACACGGTCCAACGAGTCTTGCCAGCGGCCCGCATTTCGTGCCCGATTACGGTGGCTGCACAGCCAGGTAGCGATCGCTTGCTTTTCGTCACGGAACCGGCGATGTACCGACCATCCAAAGTGATGCGAATGCGTGACGACCCAAACAGCTTTGAGCCGGAGACGCTCATCGACGTGGATGATCCCGATCTCAAACTCGGCACGGTACACTATTCAATCGTGTTCCATCCCGCGTTTGCCCAAAACGGTTACGTCTACATCGGCAGTAACGGTCCTCGCAGGCCCGGCGTCGCAGACGCCTCGGTCGGGCAACCCGGCGTAGCCAATAAGATGACGCGGATCACCAGGTATGTGATTGACCGCGAACCGCCCTACGCATTTCATAACGATTCCGCCGAAGTCATCATTGAGTGGGATTCCGAAGGCCACGACGGCGGCGACATGGCGTTCGCCCCAGACGGAATGCTCTATGTGACCTCCGGCGACGGCAGTTCCGACTCCGACACCGATCGCGCAGGACAAGACCTCACCCGACTGCGGTCCAAATTGCTTCGCATCGATGTCGATCACCCCGACGAGCAAACACCGGGAGACGGCCGGGCCTATTCCGTACCCGCCAATAATCCGTTTGTAGATTCACAAGAGTCATCCGACGGCCAAAAAACGGCGATCCGGCCAGAAACATGGGCCTACGGCTTCCGAAACCCATGGCGTATTGCGATCGACCCTACCAACGGGCACATCTGGGTCGGCAATAACGGCCAAGATCTCTGGGAGCAGATCTATCTGGTCCAGCGAGGCGCGAACTACGGCTGGAGCCTCGTGGAAGGGAGCCACCCGTTTGCGCCCCAACGCCCTGCGGGCCCGCACCCGATTTCAAAGCCAATCGCCGAACACTCCCACGCCGACGCGCGTTCGCTCACTGGTGGCGTCGTCTATGCCGGAGAATTGCTACCTGACCTAAAGGGGGCCTACCTCTACGGCGACTATTCGACAGGACGCATCTGGTGCATTCGGCACGATGGGGAAAAAGTCACGCGACACGACCTCATTGCCGACACAACGCTTCAGATCACGAGCTTTGGCGTCGATAGCAAAGGTGAACTCCTGATCACCGACCACCGACCAAACGATGAGGGCGGGTTCTACCGTCTCGTTCTAAGCCCCCCTCAGCAGGAAGTGCGTGCGTTCCCACAGAGGCTTTCAGAAAGTGGTCTTTTTGCATCCACGCGCGATCACACGATGGCTCCAGGCGTGATTCCGTATCTTGTGAATGCACCGCTCTGGAGCGATGGCACGCACAAGGCAAGATTTTTTGCGTTACCGCCCTCCAAGGACGACCGTGGGGCCGATGTGCCAACAGGAATCGATGTAACCGACTCAGGTGGCTGGAATTTTCCCAACGGCACCGTATTGATCAAATCGTTCGCGATCGATGAGGAGGAGGAGAACCCCGCCTCGCGACGTTGGATCGAGACTCGCTTCATGCTCAAGGAGGCAGGAGAGTGGGCTGGGTACAGCTACGAGTGGAACGACGCACAGACTGACGCGGTGCTCGTGGCGGGCTCTGGAAAAGACCGTGTGTTTCGGATTCAAACGGCACAACTCGACAAGCATCCAGACGGAGTGAGAGAACAGGCATGGCGCTACCCATCGCGAACTGAATGTATGGTTTGCCACAGCCGCGCCGCCAACTACGTGCTAGGGCTGTGTACGGTGCAACTCAACCGTGACTTCGACTATTCGGCTGCATTGGGCAAGGGGCATGCCACCGACAATCAACTTCGCACCCTTGAAAGGCTGGGAGTGCTCCGGGTCAACTGGTGGGGGAGTGCAGCGTGGTCGGTCACCGATCAGGTTAAACAAAAAGGATTCAAGGGAATCGCGGTACAGCAACTCGTTGCCGAGAGGCTCTCCCTCAGCGAGGGCGATGCATCGAAGCATTCACAACAACGCTCTACCCTTCTGCTGAAGGCCCCTGCAGCCACCAACCATCTTGTAGACCCCTACGACAGTGCTCAGGACCTGAATGCACGGGCTCGTTCCTACTTGCATTCCAACTGCTCGTACTGCCACATGCAAGCGGGTGGCGGCAACGCGATGATCGATCTCACGTACCTCGGAGGCTCCGATGGCAACACCCATGCCCGCATGAAAGCAATCGATGAGAAGCCCATGCACCATACGTTTGATCTCTTCGATGCCCGAATCATTGCCTCCGGCCACCCCGAGCGGTCGGTGCTCCTTTCGCGGATGTCTCGCCGTGGCGCTGGGCAGATGCCGCAACTGTCCACTTCGGTTGTGGATGCGCAGGCGGTGCGGATGCTTGGACAGTGGATTGAATCACTGGACGGCTCGCTCAATCCATCCCTCAACGCCTCGCCGAAGTAGGCTCCTGTTGGATCGGCTCACCTGCGACCGGATTCTTCGGCCGCATGCGATCGATTTTTATGCCGCGTGGAGGCAGAGCCGACGTTGGATGGTTTCAATGTCGTCTGGTAGAAGCGGTCGATCTGGATTGGCGGTGGCCACCACAGCGGCAAGCTCCGCCAAGCGAGTCGCCAGTGCTGGAATGCCCCCGGCAATCTCGTGGATGGTGCGAGCGACCTGATCCCGCTGCTGAAGCGATCCGGTTGCTGCAAGCATGGTGGCTACAAGCAGCCGCGATTCATCGAGCGTGAATGGGGGGAGCGTGGCACGCAGTCGCACGGCCTGTTCCAGCCGGCTATCGCGAGCCACGAGCGATAGCAAACGCCCCTGACCGGCCAGCACCAAGCCGGCTGTGGGTAGTGTGCTGCGTGCACGATCCAGCAGCTCTGTTAATTCTCCCTCACGTGCCATATGCGTATCATCAATCAAGAGAATGTGCGGCTGGAGCATGTCGGACTGGCCGGCTGGGCCAGAGTCGGCAAGCATGGCTGCCGCTGAGGCAAGCGTTGTAAGAATCATTTTTCGCGGATGCAACTGCCGTGCGGCCGCCACATGTTTGAGCACGAGCGTTTTGCCGACGCCTGCTGGACCGCACACAAGCACAAAGGTGTTGGGCTGTTCCACTGCGTAGGCCACACGTGCCACGGCGGCCTGCTGCGGCAATGTCAGACGCTGGGGGGTGTGAACGATGTCCATGGTGTCAATTATGCGGGAACTGGCGTGTGTCAACTGCGTGTCGAGCGTCTCGTGAAGGGGCTGAGGCAATGAATGGCAGGGGAGCCGCAAGGGCTAGGGGAGCCGCAACGGCCAGGGGAGCCGCAACGGCCAGGGGAGCCGCAAACGTGACGGCTTCGCCCAGAACCTTGAGCCCCAGAGACTCGAGCACTTCCTCGTGAACAATGCACGGCGACTGATCGGCACGGCGCACAAGGAGTACCGCATCACAGCCACATGCCATATTCGCAATCCGATTTCTCCGCACCGGCCCAGGCGGAAACCAGACTCCCGCATCAACCAGAATCACATCCGCAACCGCATCGCTGTGGGGCTCCTCGAGAGGAGGTTGCTGGACGCAAGCAACTCGCCAACATCGGCTTTCGAGCGTTCTCGCGATCCCGTGCACGAGTGTTGTGCGGCCCTCGCCACGCCGCCTCCCAACCACCGCCACCACTCGACTCCCACGAGTGAGTGCTTGCTCGACGCAGTCGGCCAATTGCCGCCACTCGTTGGGCACATGAATCAAGAGTTGCTCCAGTGTGCATTGATCCTCGGCGGAGCCTACCAGCGTCGTAGCAACCGGCTTCATTGTATGCCTTTGGGCAACCGCATCGACACTCTCCACGCATGGCAGAATGTCTGGCTGCGCAACAGTCTCCGGGCCATCAGAAGGATCGCGCGGCGAGTCATCCGCGGCAACCACATCCCCAGCAAACCGATCTAGAAAAGCCAGATCGAGCCGATCCAGTGTCATGGAAGAACGCTCCTGGCATCGCTGCTGGTCGCAGAAAGCTCCCTGGCCACACGTTCTGAGCGATTTTTGTGCGCTATAATTTCTTGATCGCGATTCCAATCCATCCGCCATGCGGCCATCCAGCACGCCGCCGCCACAACCGAGAGCACGAGAATCGATCGCACTGGAAACCCCCCAGAAGCGATGGGTTGTTCAGCCCGCTTGTCTGGCTGGGGCCGCGTAGGCACGGGCTGGATGCCAGCGACGCTTGCCGGCTGTGGCGGCGGCTCTGGAATGAGTTCTGGGCTCCTTCTGAGTTCAGGAATGCTGGCAATCACTGCCATAAGCCACTTCTCTCACTTTGCAGGCAGAGCGTAGGCACCCGAGCCTTAAAGCCCCGTAAACCACACCATTTTCCCCCACGCTCGATTTTTATAAATCGTCGTCAGCGATCTGCATTCTTGAGCATTCGGGATTCCACGAAAGCCGCCTCTGTCACAGTCGCCGCAAGCCGTCCAGAGGCCCATTCCGGTCAAATTCGCAGTATGCCCGAAGCGCCCAGTCACCTATCATTGAGGCTCACCGTAGTTGTGACACCGAAGCGACCGCCCACCTTCCAAAGCCTTTTTTGCGATACCTGAATGCCCACACAGCCTCGACCCGTCCGAATTGAAGCGTTCCACACCCTCTTGGCCAACCGCATTGCCGTACTGGACGGAGCCATGGGAACCATGGTTCACGCCCTTGCGCTCAACGAACAGGGGTTTCGCGGGGAGCGTTTTTCCGCGCACCCGAAAGACCTGAAGAACTGCATCGATGTGCTCACGCTCACGCAAGGCGACGCAATTCGCGGCATCCACTCGGCCTATCTGGAGGCAGGTGCCGACATCATCGAGACCAATACGTTTGGGGCGACACGTATGGCTCTGGCCGATTTCGGCCTAGCCGACCATGTTCACGAAATCAATCTTACGGCCGCCAAGCTGGCCCGCGAGGCGGTTGATGCCGCCACGGCCAAGTCGCCTGATCGTCCGCGATTTGTGGCAGGCTCTATTGGGCCCACAAACAAGCAGCTTTCGATCGCAGGGAACGTCTCCGATCCAGGCCATCGGGATGTGACGTTCGACGAGATGGTCGCAAACTACCGCGAGCAAGTCGAGGCGCTCTTGGAAGGAGATGTCGATCTCCTGCTCGCCGAAACAGCCTTTGACACGCTCGTGCTCAAGAGTTGTCTCTACGCTATCCAACAGGTCTTTCAAGAGACGGGTGTTCGGGTTCCCGTGATGGCCTCTTTCACCGTTTTTGAAGGGGGCCGCACGCTCTCAGCCCAAACGGTTGAAGCCTGTTGGATGAGCATCGCCCATGCCGATCTTGTGAGTGTGGGAATCAACTGCGCGCTTGGCCCAGAAAAACTCCGCTCCCATCTGGCCGATCTGGCCCGGATAACACCACTGCCCACGAGTTGCTATCCCAATGCCGGTCTTCCGAACGCCATGGGCGGCTTCGACGAAACCCCCGAGATGATGGCGAAAGTGCTCGGCGAGTTTGCTGCCGAGGGCTGGCTCAACATCATCGGTGGCTGCTGTGGCACCACACCGCCACACATCCGTGCCATTGCCGAGGCCGTGTCGAAGCATCCACCGAGAGTACCCACCCCGCCGCCAGTGCGATCCAGGTACTCCGGTCTCGAAATGCTGGAGATTCGTCCTGAGAGCAGCTTCACCATCATTGGCGAACGCACCAACGTGACAGGCTCTCGCGCCTTCGCGAGGCTGATTCGCGAGGATCGTTACGAGGAGGCGCTGACCGTTGCAAGGCAGCAGGTTGAGGGGGGCGCCAACATCATCGATGTGAACGTCGATGAGGGAATGCTCGACGGGCCCGTTGTGATGACCAAGTTTCTTACACTGATCTCCAGCGAGCCAGATGTGGCCCGTGTGCCGATCATGATCGACAGTTCGCGATGGAGCGTGCTGGAGGCCGGACTCAAGTGCCTTCAAGGCAAGGGGATTGTGAACTCCATCAGCCTCAAGGGAGGTGAGGAAGAATTTCTTCGGCAGGCCCGGATCGTACGTCAGTATGGAGCAGCGGTCGTTGTCATGGCGTTTGACGAGGAAGGGCAGGCCACGGAAGTAGACCGCAAAGTTTCGATCTGCTGCCGGGCTTACGCCCTGCTGACCGAAAAGGTTGGATTCCCACCCGAAGACATCATCTTTGACCCAAACATTCTCACCGTCGCCACAGGAATCGAGGAACACAATCGCTATGCGATCAACTTCATCGAAGCCACGCGACGCATCAAAGCGCAGATGCCACTGGTAAAGGTGTCAGGCGGCGTGAGTAATATCTCGTTCTCCTTCCGCGGCAACGACGCAGTGCGAGAGGCGATGCACTCGGCCTTTCTCTACCACGCGATCAAAGCGGGCATGGATATGGGCATTGTCAACGCGGGACAACTGGCCCTCTACGAAGAAATCGAGCCGCAATTGCTCGAGCGCATTGAAGATGTGCTCTTCGACCGCCGGCCGGATGCCACTGATCGGCTCACTGAATATGCCGAAGGTGTCAAAAAACGCGACCCTGCGGACACGGCACGGGCGGATGCCTGGCGCAGCCTCGACGTCGAAGGAAGGCTGTCACACGCGTTAGTCAAGGGGCTTGTGGACCACATTGAAGCTGATGTCGACGAGGCTCGCACAAAATATGCCGTGAGCCTCGACATCATTGAAGGGCCTCTGATGCAGGGAATGCAGGTCGTTGGCGACCTGTTCGGCCAAGGCAAAATGTTTCTGCCACAGGTTGTGCGAAGCGCCCGAGTCATGAAGAAAGCCGTAAACCACCTCCTGCCCTTCATGGAGCAAGAGCGACTCGCGCAGGGTCGGGAGCAAACCAGCCGAGGCCGCGTGCTGATCGCGACCGTGAAGGGCGACGTGCACGACATCGGCAAGAATATCGTTGGTGTCGTGCTTGGCTGCAACGGCTACGAAGTGATCGATCTGGGCGTGATGATCTCCTCGGCTAAAATCGTCGAGGCGGCCCAAGAACACAACGTTGATATCGTGGGCCTAAGCGGCCTGATCACGCCAAGCCTCGACGAGATGGTGCACGTGGCCGAGGAGTGTGAGCGTGCCCAGTTCACGGTGCCGATTTTAATAGGCGGTGCAACGACATCTGCGAGGCACACGGCCGTCAAGATCGCCCCAAAATATTCGAGCGCCGTGGTCCACGTGCTCGATGCGTCCCGGGCTGCAGGCGTGGTGGAGAAGCTTCTCAATCCGGCGACGCAAACAGCGTTTACAGAAACCAATCGGACAGAGCAGCGGCGGGATGTCGAAAACTTCAAGCGGCGGCAGCAGACGACGCTGGTGCCCTACGCCGCTGCACAAGCAAAGCGATGGACGACCGACTGGGCTCGGGCGCCGATTGAAACGCCCGAGTTCTTGGGCGTTCGGGAGCTTGCAAACGTGCCTCTCGAAGAACTCGTCGAGCTGATCGATTGGTCGCCATTCTATATGGCCTGGGAACTCCAAGGGAAGCATCCAGCGATCTTTGACGATCCGGTTGTCGGCACAGAGGCAAGGAAACTTTTTGCCGATGGCAGCGCAATGCTTAAGAAGATCATCCACGACAAGTCGCTCATTGCCAAAGGAGTCTACGGCTTCTTTGCCGCCAATTCCGTCGGCGATGACATTGTGCTCTACAGCGACGATACTCGCTTGAAAGAAGTTGGTCGCGTGCACACGCTACGGCAACAGTGGGAGCGAAAGGGGCAGGACACGTTCTACGCGCTGGCAGATTTTGTGGCCCCGCTGGAGAGTGGTCGCAAGGACTACCTTGGCGCATTTGCCGTCACGGCTGGCCATGGCTGCGAGGCGATCTGCCATCACTACGAGAGCGACCTCGACGACTACTCCTCGATTATGGCCAAGTCCATTGCCGACCGACTTGCCGAGGCCTTTGCCGAATGGCTCCACCGAAAAGCCCGCTGCCAGTGGGGCTTCGGCCGTCATGAAAATCTCTCCGTAGAAGATCTTATTGAAGAGCACTACCGTGGCATCCGGCCTGCTCCTGGCTACGCAGCCTGCCCTGATCATACGGAAAAGCGGGCATTATTTGACTGGCTCGGTGCTGAAAGTGCTGCAGGCATGTCGCTCACTGAAAACTATGCCATGCTGCCGGCAGCCAGCGTCAGCGGGCTCTACTTCGGCCATCCAGACAGCCGCTATTTTGCGGTCGACCGCATCACGCGAGAGCAGGTTGAGGCGTATGCCGCTCGCAAGGGGATGCCTGTGGCCGAAGCCGAGCGTTGGCTCGCGCCCAACCTAGGTTACGACCCGTAAACCATCCTGCGGGATGAGCCCCTGCAGCGAACGTCTCACGACACGATGCCGCACAAGAAACCGTTACCCACTGGCTCGCCACCATCTGCCAAAGAGCCTTCCCTCGCAGAGACCGCGGGGAAGGGCTCTGCTCGTGGAAAGCGCACCCGACGCATTCTGGATACCGGTCCTGCCGCACCGGCCGGGCCATCCTCGACGGCATTATTTGTCCAGCGATTTCTCGATTACGTACGCCATGAGCGAGCACTTTCCGCAAATACCCTGGCCGCATACCATCGCGATCTGCGAGAGTTTTCGAAGTGGCTCAATGGCCGAAACTCCTTGGGGCTTTCGGTTCGCGACCTCGGAGATTATTTCTCAGACCTCAATAATCGCGGATTGGCCAGGGCAAGCGTTGCCCGCCAAGCTGCAACTCTGCGCACCTTTTACGCCTTCCTCCAACTAGAGGGAATGCTGACGCAAAGCCCAGCTGAGCTGATCTCGGCCGCCCGACGCGACGACGCTATTCCTGGCACGCTCTCCCAGGCACAAGTCGAAAGCCTCCTGGAAAGCCCGGACGTTACGACGGCCACCGGACGCCGCGACAAGGCACTTTTGGAACTGCTCTACGCCACGGGGTGCCGAGCCTCTGAGGTTGCCTCGTTACGGCTCACAGATATTCACTTGGGCGAAAGCTTTTGCACGTGTCGCGGCAAGGGAAATAAAGAACGCGTGGTGCCACTTGGCAGACGGGCGATCGAAGCGGTGAAGAAGTGGATCGACGGACCCAGGGAAGGCTTTGCCTCGCATGCCAGCCCGAGGCCAGCGTGGGTGCTTCTCTCATCGCGTGGCAATGGACTTTCGCGAATGCGAATTTGGGAAATTGTGCGACTGCATGCCGAGAAGGCTGGCGTGCCGCCCAAGATCGGCCCGCATACACTCCGCCACAGCTTTGCCACGCACCTGGTGGCCGGTGGCGTCGATCTCAGACACGTGCAGGAAATGCTCGGCCACTCAAGCATTGCCACCACGCAGCGATACACGCACGTTGACGCCAGCCGCCTCAAGAGCGTGCACGCGAAATTCCATCCGCGCAAATAAAGGAGCCTTCTGGGGCATCCAACTTCAGAGCGAGCACGCGTTGGTTACGAGCCACCCTTCTTCGGCGGCGTGAACTTGATCTTTTTAATCAACTCCACAATCTGGCCGCCCTGCACCTTCCCAGAGACCGCAGTGATGGCCCGCACGACGTTGGCATACTTGAGCGAGTAGTCGCAGTCGAGTTCAACCTCCGTCTTCTCGGCCAGTGAATTGGGCCCCGTATCGGTCCCAACAAGCGAGATGACCTTCCGCCGAAGCTCCTCAAAATCCGCAACCGCACTGCCATTCATTGCAATGGAAGCCAAACTCCCATCTGCCCCTGCCGACAGCTTGACCCGCACCGGCGGCACTTGCTGATCGTCGGGCGCTGCTGCCGCTGCGGCAGCCATTGGCATCCGCACATTGAAATCGCCCTCCGGCGTCACAACCTTCAACGTGCACATGAAAAAAGACATTAACTGAAAGACAACGTCGATCATCGGCGTCATGTCGATTGCGATCTTATCGGCGAGCTTTGATTCGCGGCGTGCCATGGAATCACTGTCCTTCGTCGTACTGGGCCCTCAGGGCAAAACGCTCAAACCCCTTTTCCTGACAGGTCTGAATAATTTTTTGGACCTCACCAGTCTTGGATCGGCCATCGGCCCTCACAATTACCGTGGCCGCGTTTGGCTCCTTGCCGGACTCGAGCATGACCGTTTTTTCTCGCTCCAAATACGCTCCGATATCGGCCACAGCCACCTCTTCGCCTGCATACACGATGGAACCCTTGTTCGTGAGTTGCAGCGTAATCGGACTCTCCATCGCGCCCTCAACGGGCTTGGCCAACTGGCTGGACGGGAGCTGAATGCGATCGTCCTGCTCGGCCTCGGAGAAATTCATAACGAACATAAAAAACGTAATGAGCTGAAACGTCATATCGATCATCGGTGTCATATCGATGTCGGTGCTGGATACTTCGCTCTCTTGTTTCCTGCCCATGGAAGATTACTTCTTACCCATATTCTGAAAGCGTGCCATCAGCCGCATGGCCTCGTCGTCAATATCGCCATTCAATGACTGAAGCCAGTTTTTGAAGATCGCAAAACACGCGATGGCAGGAATGGCCAGCCACAGCCCGATCAGAGTTGTGATGAGTGCCTGGGAAATACCAATGGCCAGCGCCGATGGCTTTGGTGCCGTCGAGGACTTCGCAATGATCATGAACGCCCCAACCATCCCGTCAACCGTGCCGAGCAAACCAAACATCGGTGCCAATGCGCCTATGAGCGATACGTAGCTGATCTTATGCTCCAGCTTCATGGCCTCCTCACCCTCGGCCTCCTGCATGGCTTCAACAGCCACCGGATAGCCAGATTGGAGCTTGCCCATGCCCGCTGCGAGTACGTGACCGATGTATGAGTCGTCGCTCTTGGCCAACTCAAAGGCCGGCTGATATTCCTTGCTATCCAAATGCGCTTCAAACGCTGCCAGAAAGGCTGGTGGCATCAGAACCGCCTTACGGATCTGTAAAAAGCACATGACCAAGAGTGCGACCAAACCAAAGGAGAGTGCTAAAAATATGACCACGTAGCGAATACCGAGAGCGTTGTAATAAAAGACGAGCATGCTCTCGCCCTCTGCCTCCGGCTCTTCAGAGGCGGCCTCATCGTCCTGTGCCACGGCGGTGCTGGGGAAGACCACTACAGGTGCGATGGTCGCAACGGCCAGAGGGAAGATCATGGCAAATCCCATACTGAATCGGCTGGCGGCCCACAGGACCATTCCGAGCGTACGTGGCCGAGACACCATTGATCGAACCCGCTGCATGCTATTCTCCTAAAAAATTGGACGTTTCGATAATCTTAAGCCACAGACACTTATCTCGCAAAGGCCTTATCGTTGGAGTCAGGATTTTTCCGTCGAGGCGGGTTTCTTGGCCCACTGGCTGCCTGGGTAGCTCGCCTCCAAATTCTGCCGGGCCTCTCTGGCTCGTTCAGGATTTTTTCCACTTTCCCAAAGTTCGCTCAAATTGGCGAGCGCTTCTGCATGGCTGTCGGGATTGGAGTTGTAGACAAGATCCACTGTGAGAAACGAGATGAGGGCGTCTTGATCCTTGCCTCCAAGCGTTCGGTAAGCCCCTCCGAGCACATTGTAGGCCCTTGCAAGCAACTCTTTTTCCTCTGGATCGGCCTGCTTGATGATCGAATGCACCAGAGCAATCGCCTCATCATTTTTGCCAAGCTGAGAGAAGCACTTGGCCTTGCCTAGCCCCGCCCCTCGCTTCTGGGCCAAGCTGGCGTCATCAGTGGCATCAATTTGAATCGCATTATCAAACTCATTGAGTGCCTCCTGATATTTTTTCTGATCAAAAAACATTGCGGCTTTCGCCGAAGCGGCTCGCACCTTGAACGCCGGCGGCCCCTTGTCCAACTGCGAATAGGCAGCCAACGCAGGCTCGGGCTTGCCGAGGCGGGCCAAGAGATCTCCAAGCAGTTCTTGAAGAGCATAGAAGTGGTGTGTTTGAGGGTGTTTGGCGAGAAAGTCGTTGACGAGCTTGCCGGCTTCCTTAGGATCGGCGCCAGATCGCAGCGACGCACGGCCAGCAGCAGCTGCCTTCACGAAAGCAACGTCGTCGATCAAGGTTGGCTCGGCGCCCTCGAGTTCGGTGGGTTCGATC
Organism: Planctomycetota bacterium; assembly: GCA_003670915.1. Classification (GTDB taxonomy): domain Bacteria; phylum Planctomycetota; class Planctomycetia; order Pirellulales; family UBA1268; genus BAIKAL-G1-2R. The sequence goes on from QWQH01000055.1 coordinate 17,710, forward strand.
TTTGCCAACTCCTCGAGAGCTTCGGCGGCCCGCCCACGAAAAAGCATTCCACGAGCCGACTTCAACGACTGTGGCTCATCGGCAAACTGCACCTCACGAATCTTTTCGATCGGAACTTTCTTGACCTCGCCGTTGCGATCTTCGATGTCAACCGCATTCGCTGATGTGGCAACGATCTTGCCCTGAAGCGTACCATCGGTGGAAATCACCCGGTCGACGGATTGAGCGACGCTCGCGGTAGCACACATGAAGCTGCTCACCACAATCGCGCACGCAAACACGGTCGTGCTGAACAAAGCACCTGTCGTTTTGGCGACGCTGTCTCCAAATGGCTGTGCAATCTGAAGTGGATTGGCTGGCATCACGGTTTCATCCCTTGGGTTTTGAGTGAGCGTCGCTATTTCGTTTTCGTGCCTGATGGATTGAATGGAATCGACTCGTCACGACCCTGCTGCAGGAGCGGGTGGCACTGCCCCTGCGTCAGATTCTTCGAACGCAGCCCACCCGTTCGTCTTAGACCCCATCAGTTTTTGAATTTCTTTGAGGGTTTTTTCGAACTGTTTCGTCATCGAAGGCCCGCCAAGTTCCGGATAGAGTCTGACGGTGACACGGATATCGTTGACCGCCATCTCGAGCAGTTTTTGGCGATCTGATGCCGATGCCTCAGCCCGAGCCAGTCGGCACTTGGCGACGTTCAGCCGAGCGTTAAAAAACTTTTTTCGGGCTTCGAGAGACTTTTCGTCAGACCCAGAAAAGGCCTGCCTCGCCAGCTTGTTAGCAATACCGCCCCACCCCCAGACCACAACCGCAGGCTTGCCATTCGCGCCGCCGCTCTTGCGGCCCACGATCGCCTCCTTGAAATACTGGTCCGCTTTGGCCTTGTCGGCTGATTTTTCTCCTGCGGCTTGGAGCAGTTCAGCGGCCTGAATCTGGGTGTCGAGCGAATTCTGTCGCTTGGGATCGGAGAGAATCCAATCCAAGTGCCCCTGTGCATCGTCCCATTTTCCCAGTTCACCATACAAAGCCGACATCTTTAATCGAATCGAGGGCTCAAACTTTGAAATTTCCTCGCCGCCTTTTTTCAAAAGATTCTCGTAGACTTCAGCCGCCCGAGCCAGATAGCCCTCTGCCTTTGCTTTAGGCACCACGGTGCCTGTGCCCTTTCCAGACCCCAAGGAGAGGTAGGTTGTAGCGACCCACATCTGGGCAGGCACCTTGCGGTCGCGAGCCTCTACTCCATCCAGAAACTTCTCAAAGCCTCCCAGAATTGCGGCTGCTTTTGCCTCCGATTCGGGCGTGCCCGAGCGGTCGCCGGCCCCCATGGCAACAAGCTGCGCCTGGAGATCGCGGCCCATCGACTGATACATACCCGTCAGCTTGGCCGAAGCTTCCTCGCCATCACCGGCAACTGTCTCGAGCTTTTTCATCGCCTCCTGCGCCTTATCAATCTGCTCCGCCTGAATGAAGTATCGCAGCGCTACAGTTAAAATATTTTCCGCCAACTGCCCTTGGGTAAACCCAGGGTCGCTTCCATTGGCGACAATCCACGGACCATAGCTGGGGTCGTCGAACAAACTGTTGACTAATGCGTTGTCGCCATCCTCGATCGCCATCTGGCACCGGGCCAGCGCCGCTGCCACGGTTGTCTTTGCGGGCGTCGTGCCCGATACCATTGGCGTTGGAGGGATAGCTTTTAAGCCATCATCGATCGCATCGGATGCCTTTTTCTTCCAGTCGCTCAAGACTTCCTTTGTTGGCCGCACGCCCTCCTCGAGGCGTCGCTTCTCGAGCACCTCTCGCCACAGCGCACCGCCAACCCGCATCAGCACATCCGCGCGGCGAGGCGAGGCCGCAGGCACCTGAGACAGAATCGACAACAGCCTATCTGGATCCCGAGCCTCGGTCGCCGCAGCAATCGCGATCATGGCAGCGTCGCCGCCTTCAACGTCATCGGGCCACGTACGCATGATCAGTTCGACGACATCGGCGCACTGAGCCTTGGCACCGACACGCCAACTCTCCGGGCCATCCTTCGCCAACTGCTGCCAGCTGGCCATTGCGATCTTAGCTGCCTGCCGGCTCCCCTTCGCATTGGGGTATCGCTCGGCTAGAAATGCGCCCAATGTGGCGGCATCGTGGAGCCGGCGGGAATCGTACAGAAGGAATGTCAGCAGGTAGCGAGCCTGGTTGAGGGCGTCTATATCTTCCGCACCCGCCAGCGGAATCGCTTTACGAATCGCCTCGATCGTCTTAACGCGGTCGGCGGCCGACGCGATTTTCGCAGCCTCTGCGACCTCTGCCTTCCCTGAGGCCGTTGCCAATTTGGCTTCACCTAATTTTGTCTGCATCGACGCGAGCGAGAGCTTGGCCGCATCCATCGCAGTTTCAAACGAGGCCGCCCCTCCATCGGTGTCCTCGGGCATCTGCTTTCCGAGTTGCTCTAACAAAGCCCTTGATTCTTTGCTGAAATCTTTTCCCGCTTTGGCCACCTCAGTCGCGAGCTTCTTCGCATCACGCAGCTGTAACCCCTTCTTTATTTTTTCCTTCTCGGGTAGAGCGTCCGACCGTCTTTCCAAAAGTACCGCCGCGCGATACTTCATGCCGAGCCAGTCGGCATCTATTTTTTCAATTTTCCCCAACGCAATTTTAAGCAGCCGCTCGTCAAATTCTTCGTACTTTTTTGCCTCCAGCCAGCATTCAAGCGACGTGTTGATTGCCTTGGCTCGCAACCCAGGCACAAACCCAGGCCCATCCAACACTCGCACATCGCCGAGCGTCACGAGAGCTTTTTCGAGGAGCTTTTGCTTCTCCTCTGGTTTGGCTTGGGCCTGCGCCAGCACCGCATAGTTTCGGCCCTCGTAGTAGCGAGCAAAGAGGCCGGCGCCACGGGAACGGTATTTCTCGTAGAGTTCCCTAAAGTCCGCAGCAGATTTTTCAACCGTTGCTGTCCATTCCTTTGACTGTGGTTCCATTGCTTTTGATTTTTCAAAATAGGCCGCAGCAATGAGGAGACGCGTCGACAGCAATTGCCCCCGCAAGAGGTCCTGCTGCTCTTCCAGTTGCTCCATTTTTTTTGTGACCGCCGAAGACTTTCTCTTTGGGATCACCTTCTTCGGCTTTCCAGGACCCCCCTTCGGCGCATCGTCGCTGGGCTTTGGCTCATCCCCTTGGAGTTCTTTGAGTTCGGCGTCGACTTTCCGAAGCGATTCCAGAACGGCATCCTCCGCGTTCTCGACGCTGACGATTTCCTCTCCAGGCTTCCGCTTCGGACCCTCTAGGCTTTTGATTGCGCCATCAAAAAAGGGGAGCGACTCTACGAGGAACGTCTTGGCATCTTCGCCTGGTCGCTTGGATTGCTCAACCTTTGCCCGCCCCCGCTCGATCAGCAAATTACCTTTTTGTGTATACGCCGCGATGGCTTGATTCCCAGTCGGCTTCCCTTGTAAAAATCGGTCGACCTCTTTTTCGGCCTGATCAAAAATCAGCGTCCGCTTTTTGCTGTCCGACTCCTTTCGGCTCGTGCCCACCAAGGAAGTGGCCCGTCGAAATGGTACTTCATCTTTTAACGCTTTCGAAAAGCTTTGATCGTCTTCGATCCGCTTCAACACCCACAAGCTCACATCGGGCATCTCCCGCTCCTCAAGCGCATCGAGGAGACGTCGAGCCGTCAGGTCTGCTGTGGATTCTTTTGTCTGCGGTCCGGCAGGATCTTCGGCACAGACGGCATGGCCGATCACGAAGGAAGCGATGGCTGCAGCACTCACGAGCGTGCAACCAATTCTGGAGCGGATGGTGATGCTGCGAGAAAACATTCAGAACGGATATCCAGTGGGGTCGAAGCCAAACTGCAAGGCACTCAGGCGATCTTTCGGAAATCAAGCGGTATTGTGCAACTCCGGCATCCACCCGTCAAACGGAGGCCGCACAAACAGGGAACCATGACACGAGGGATTAGATTCGTCGGGGGCGTCAACGGCCGGTCGGGACGGATACCGATTTGATTTCCAGCAGGCATGCCAGGAGCTTTGCCCCAGTGGGAGTCATATCTCCCCGGGCCTGCCAGCGTTCAGCGAGTAACACCAGCGACGCAATCGCCTGTCGCCGTGGTGGAGCGTACACGGAATTTCCAGCCAATTCCCCCAGTCCGACAGCCAGCAAAACCTCACACGCATGCGGGGAAGGGAGAGACTCGGAACGCGTTGGTGTTTCAGACACCCCAGCCACGACCGACACAGTGCGTCGCATGCCAGGGTTCATTTCTAACGACTGCGCGGTGTTCCCGATCGCCGGGGTTGTGTGTGGCGAGCCGCCAGCGGCCACATAGGAAAACACGGCCGAAGCCATACTGCCGATGGGTGTGGCTGTCTGGCGGCCAGGAGCGGCACCCCGCCGACTCACCTCATACACCACACGAACGTTCTCTCCCGCGTGGAGCGTTATCGGCTCGGCTGCACCGCTTGCCAAAGACTCCACCGCATTGTGCTTGTGACCAACAATCCGGTAGGCCGCTACGGCTTTGGGATCGAACTGAACATCGAGCCGACACTCTTTGGCAACGAGCGTCGAGCGGCCAAACACACCGCTCACGATCGCTCGGCGAATGGCCGTTGGATCGGCGGCAACGCGGCCTGGCATGGCTGGCGATGCGTGGTCGTCGAGTGGATCTGCAGGAGAAAAAAGAATGAACTGAGGCACGCCCTCGCCCTCGCCCGAGACCATTGACTCTTGCCATTGCGCCAGAGCCTCGCGGCCATCGGCCTGCGCCCACTCCACTGCGTCGGTGTTGGCAACCACCACTAGCCTCACCGGTTCTGGTTCTCGACGAGACAAGGCATGAGCCATCCTGATCGCCGCGTCAAAGTCGGCCGTACCACGGGGCTGTTCTCGCTGGAGCTCAACGCACAGCCGCTTGATTTCTTCGGCATCGGCACGCACAGCCGACATCCGCGGTCGGTCTTCGCATACGATGATCGAGAGTCGGTCACCTGACCGCATCTGGCTGCCGATCATGGCCAGACCCCGACAGACACCCTGCCAGAGTTGGGGTGCCCCGGCACACGCAGAGTGATCCAGCACAAGCGTCACCAAGAGCGTTTGATCGGCCGGCCGATTCAGCGGCGGAACCGTCACGCTAAACTCCAGCATTTCCGTCGAGTTGCTCTGCCGCAACGAAGGAAAAGCCTGCACAGCCAGTCGCGGCCGATCCCAGTTGCCGTCAGTGGGCATCGCCACGGCCGGAATGGCCGCAAGAATATCCTCAACTCGCAGGCTTTCAATCTCTGAGGCCCGTCGCTTGACGTGGCCGAGAGGCGATAACCCGGCAGCGAAGAACGAGTCGAAGGAATCGGTCCGCACCGAAAGCGGCGGATGATCGACTGCAAGCACTGCCGCCAGGGAGGGATCGACGAAGGGTGCCTCGCCGTGGGCCATTTCAAACGCCAGATCAAACCCTCGCACTCGCGGCACCGCCCGCCTTGCATGCAAACGATCAGATCGCCGAGGCCCAGGCACCACCTGCATGCCCGTAAATGCGGTTGCTGTTCCATGCTGAATGGGGCTCGGGCTTCCGGCCGAAATGCGTAACCCGGCGGCAAAACTGCCAATGGGGGCCGGGGATCCTCGCACGCTCGTGGGCTTTGGCTTTGCTGTCCATTCAGCGGTGGGGGGAAATCCTTTCGAAATCGATGAGGCTGCTACCGCTTCTGGCGGATCCGAACTGCTACCCAGGCTCTCAACAAGCCTCTCGCTCGCAACCTCCTGGCTCTCTCGGGACTGCGGAGAGTGCCGTCGGGTTGGGGTTGCCGGGCCTGGAGTCACGCTGTCTGCGACTGCCTGGTCTACCACAGCAAAATCTCTCCTGCCTGCCAGATCGATCTCCTCGCGAACGCTCGATTCTGAGAGCCTTCGAGAAAGTTCGCTGCCTGCATAAAATAATCCGATCACACATCCCAGCGCAAGGGCCACTGGGATGCCATCGGCCGCAAACGATCGCGCCCACCGTGGCATCCGAATGGCTTGGCCAGAACGATTCACGTGCGTCGCGCGGTGAACCAGCCTCGCACCGCCTTGAATCTCAATCGTGGAACCGGCTTCAACCTCGCTGCCAACCGCTCTCCGGAGCCGTGCGACAAGCCCTCCTGGAATATCCACCCGCACCAGCAGTCGATCCAACGCCGCATCTGCAAACAGCCGCTCTAACGCGACACGAGCCTCCAGCCCAGAAGGCAGTGGAACGCTTCGCAGCCGGGTATCAATCGCGCCGTCAACCGCATCATCTGCGGAGTCCGGTCGGGTGGAGTGAGGAGTGTTTGCCATACCGTTTAACGATCTATAATCGGAGACTCTGTCGATTCGAGTAAAAATCCTCGCAGCCTTCCGCGCGCCCGGCTGACGCGAGAGAGTACCGTTCCCAATGGAATGCCTTGCAGTTCGGCCGCCTCCAGGTGGGTAAGCTCGCCCACCACAACCAGCAGGAGCGTTTCTCTGAGTTCGATCGGCAAGCGTTGAAGCGCCCGTTGCATGGGCCCCGAAAGCTCGTCGGCCAGCGGTTCGGGGCCGGACGGAGCCACCAAGTCTGCCGATTCCTCACCCAAAAAAGTCTCGCGTGACACACGCTTTCGCCAATGATCAGCAACGCGGCGGCGGAGAATTGCCAGAAGCCATGCTCGCTCGCTGCGGGCTGCATCGTAGAGATGGCGGCTGGTCCACGCGGAGCGAAATGTGTCTTGCAGAACGTCCTCGGCATTGTGCGCATTTCCCAACAGCCGAAAGGCAACGCGATAAAGAACGGCAGCGTGGTCACTGGCCCACCGGTTAAACTGGTCGTTGAATTCGGAAGAAATCGGCATGCGACAGAATCACCATCGCCCCTCTGGAACAGTCTTCCGCAGGGAAGCCTGAAACTATTCCGGGCCGTTTCACGTGCAGACTCAACACCCCACCGCAGCCACCGCTTTTTATACGCTCAAACGCCAGTTTATTTCCCGATTGCCGGAACCGGCCTTACCGAACGAGAAGCGGCTGCTGAAGCCACCAACCAGTTTGGCAACCGGCCCGCAGCAGGCATTTTGACGACTCTAGCCGACCGAACTCCATCGCAGGCCAGCACGGCGGCAAGAGCCTCCTTTGACGGTTCCTGATCCAGATTCAGCACCCCGATTGCATCCCCGCCCGGAGCTGAACGGCCCACTGTCATCTGTGCGATATTCACGCCCTGAGCACCAAAGGCCATGCCAACACGACCGATAATCCCCGGCACATCGTGATGCGTGAAGACCAGCAGGAGACCATCCAGATAGGCCTCCAAACGGTGTCCCTCCAACTGCACGAGTCTCGGCATGGAGTGACCAAAAAGCGTGCCGGCAGCCCGATGCACCCGGTCGCCCGCCACCAGATCCACAGCCACCACGGAACTAAACGCACCCGGATCGGTCCGGCTCTGCTCAACCAGTTCAATGCCTCGCTCGCGCAGCAGCATTTCGGCGTTAACAATGTTGACATCTTCGATTGCCGACTCAAGGAGTCCGGCAGCAAAAGCGGCAGTGACCAAGCGGGTGTTACGAGATGCGATCTCGCCCCGGTAGGCAATAGAGCACGAACGGGGTGGGGCATCGTCCAACTGCGACACCAGCAACCCCAGCCGCCAAGCAAGATCTAAAAATCCTCGCACGCTCTCCAAGGCCGCCGGATCGATAGCGCTGGAATTCACGGAGTGACGGATCGCACCCGTCGAAAGGAAATCCACGAGCAACCCAACGCCTTCAACGGCCACTTGCGATTGAGCTTCCTCGGTACTGGCCCCCAAGTGCGGCGTCACGAGCACGCCAGGCATCGCAAACAACGGACTGTCGGTGCAGGGTTCCTTCTCAAAAACATCCAGTGCCACTCCCGCGATAATGCCCCGCTGAAGCCCTTCGACGAGTGCCTGCTCGTCGTAAATACCACCCCGAGCGCAATTGATGAGCCGCACGCCCGGCTTCAGAATCGCCAACTCTTCCCGGCCGATGAGATGCCGCGTGTCGTCGGTCAGTGGGGTGTGCACGGTGAGATAATCGACTCCAGGCAGCATGCTCTGCACGCTGCCGAGCAACTCGATCCCCAACTCGCTGGCCCGCTCTGGCGAAAGGAATGGATCGAAGCCGATCACCCGCATGTCAAAAGCCCTTGCCCGTTTGGCAACAGCTTGCCCGATGCGGCCGAGACCCACGATACCCAGCGTCTTGCCAGCCAACTGCACGCCCATGAATTGATTACGATCCCAGCGATGCTCTCGCAGGCTGGCATCAGCCGCAGCAATGTTTCGCGAGAGTGCAAGCAAGAGGGCAAACGCATGCTCGGCTGTGCTCACGGTATTGCCCGCCGGCGTGTTCATCACAACGATGCCCTGCCGCGTGGCGGATTCTTTGTCGATGTTGTCGGTGCCAACGCCAGCCCGCACAATCGCTTTTAATCGATGGTTGCCTGCCAAAGCAGCGGCATTAATCTTCACGCCGCTGCGGCAGATTGCTCCGTCGTGGCAGGCCAGAGCATCTCGTAACGCATCCCCGGAGAGTCCTGTCATCACCTCGTAACTGATGCCAGACTCCGCCGATGCATCCAAAAGGGCGAGGCCGTCTGGACTGAGCGTATCGAGCACAATAATCGAGGGCATGGTTCTCTTGTTTCGTTGAAGATGACGTTACGGGCCTGAGTGTGTCCGTAATGGCTGTGCCGTGAGGCCCACGACAAGACGAGGCTCGCTATGAATGAGATCTCTGAAATTCGAGCATGTAGTTTCGCAGGGCTTCGACTCCTTCGATCGGCATCGCATTATAGATGCTGGCTCGAATGCCGCCGACCGAGCGGTGACCTTTGAGGTCCACAAGCCCTCGTCCAGTCGCCCCCTTCACAAATTCTGCATCCAAACTCTCGCTGGTCAGACGAAATGTAATATTCATGTCGGACCGGCACTCGGGCTGCGCATGGCCTCTAAAAAAGCCACTCGATGCGTCGATTGCATCATACAGCAATCGGGCCTTGGCAACATTATGGTGTTGCATGGCAGCCAAGCCACCCATGGTTTCACGAACCCAACGGCAGACGAGGCCCAGGATATATACCGCGAATACGGGAGGCGTATTGGGGCGAGATCCATTTTTGACGTGAGTGCGGTAGTCGAGCATTGTGGGCAGATCGTCTCGAGATCTGGCCAGCAAATCCTTTCGGATGATCACGGCGGTCACGCCGGCGATGCCCGCATTTTTCTGAGCGCAGGCATAGATGAGCCCATACTTCGAAATATCAATCGGCCGCGAAAGGAAATCGCTGGAACAATCGCATACCAACGGCGCGTCGCCGACAGATGGCTCCCGCTTCCACTGCACGCCTTGAATCGTCTCGTTACTGGTGATGTGCGCGTACGCCGGCTTTGGTGAAAGCTGGATCTCGTCGTCGGAGGGAAGCCGATCATAGTTCGTTTTGACTCCATCCCACGCACTGTTCACGGGTCCCTCTCGGCGGGCCTCTTTTGCGCCCAACTCACCCCACGTGCCCGTCAGAATGTAATCCGCAGTCCCGGCGAAGCCCCGCAGCAGATTCATGGGCACCATCGAGAACTGAAGGCTTGCCCCTCCCTGTAGAAGCACCAACTCGTGGTCGTCTCCAACACCCACTAACGCCTTGAGCGAGTGGAGCGTTTCCTCCAAGATGCGATCGAATGCCGGACTGCGGTGGCTGATCTCCAAGACCGAAATGCCAACCCCTGGCAACGCCAGCATTTCTTCCTGAGCCTGCTCAAGAACCTCCAGTGGCAACACGGCCGGGCCAGGTGAAAAATTGAAAACTCGCTGGCTGAGCGATGCAAGTCTGCGGTCCGTCACAGGGATGGCTCCAGTTCTGCCTCGCCTTTGGTCCGTCGGCGTAGACGCAGAGTATGTTTGCTCGGGCAGCCGATCAGGCACGCTCGCGACATGCGGCGGCCACGGGCTCTCTTGGAAGACATCAGCAGAATAGGACCCTTCGCCGATGTGGTCAACGGGCCGCATTTCCCGTCGTGAAGGGCACCTGCATGGCCGCAGGCGCACCCGCCACTGTTGGCGGCAGGACAGCCACCTTGGCAGCACCGGCCTGCGTGCCACTCAACGCCGCGACCTTGGCAGCCACTGTAGGCTGCTGCCCGTCGACCGAGAGCGCCCGGGAGTAGTTGGCCAACGCCTGCCCTGCATCCCCCGATGTTTCCCGAATCTGCCCCAACGCCACCAGAGCCCGCGTGTTGTTGGGGTCGATCGAGAGCGCATCGACGAGATGGTTTTCGGCTTCGCGGCTATCTCCATGCTCCTGACACAGTCGAGCCAGTTCGATCTGTGGATTGGGATTCGTGGGCGATCGCTGCGCCCAATCCTGCAGTTGGGCCATCGCCTCGGCACCTTTATTTTCCTCGACTAACAACACCGCCAAAGCCCGTTGACAGGCCTCGTGATTGGGATTTCTGGCTAAGCAGAGGTGGTAATACTGCTCGGCTGTCTCCTTGTCGGCAGGCCGATGAAAAAGCTTGGCCTGCTGGTGGTAGGTTGCACCGATATTATAAAAACAGTCTGGGTTGCCAGGCTGCTGTGCCAACGCCTGCTGAAAATGGTTGGCCGCCCCCTGATAGTTTCCCTGCTGATAGAGTTTTACCCCTTCAGTATTTTCATTCCGCAACAGAGAACCGCATCCGGCAATGGCAATCCCTAGCAGCACAAGCAGCGGTTGAATCACGCGTGCACGGAGCTTTTGCAGCGAGACGGGCGGCAGCACAGGCGATCTCCAAACGGTCTAGCCGTCCACTCGTAGAAAACCCAGTGAACAGCGTCGGACGGAGCGGAAACCGTAGCGGCCGCCGACGGTTGGAACAAGGCCAGCGAGCTCAAGCAGATGCCCAAAAAACCTCTGTAGACGACCAAGGAGAGGGCCGCTGAAACCCACGCACCGTGAGGTTCAAACCCCACGGGAAAAAGGGCTTGGCTGGGGCTTTCGACGGACTACTTAGCTCGCGAATACCCAAGCGATCGCACCACTTCAAGCACTTCACTGCACGTAGGAAACTGCCGGCCACTGGTGCGTTTGTACTGTTCCATCGCCTGCATGAACTCCAGTTCATCTGGCTGATAGTCGCGCTCGCATGTCGTCGGATCGACCAAACGCCGCCTCGAGGGGCGGCCTGCCACGGACGAACTGCCCCGAGAGACCCTCTGAGAAAAACGCGGGGGGGCTGTGCATGGAATCGACATTGGTAGCTCCTAAAGAAAAGCGAGGGGGCTGGTTGGGGGCTCTGGGAAAGATCTGCTCATAGTATTCACCATTTCTGTCCGGCAGGCTGTGACGATCCAGAAAAAGAATCGGGGCCTTCAACCGGTAGAAGTGATTCATTCGGATCCTCTTTGTGGTCAAGGGGTCCTCGCCAGATGGGCGAAACCCTGCACGAGTTGTGCGAGCCGTTTCAATCGCTTCACACGGAGCTATCGGAACCGCGAGGCCACGTGCCTAGCGATTGCCGAAAAACTTGCGGAGGGCATCCGCAGCGGCATCCCGAGAACTGTCCGTGGATTTCTTGGGGCCTTGGGGCAGAATACCAGGCTTGGCCTTGGCCTCTTTTAAGGCCTCGATGGCTAACGCGCTGCTCGACTTGGAACTGCCCGAGCCGCCCACGCCAGAGCCACTGGTGCCCGATCCAGAGCCGCCCGGATCGGTCACTGCCGCCATATGGATGTTGCTCGCATCCGCATCAGCATCAGCGTTCGAGGCCACGTCTGCTGCAACACTGCCGCCGTGAATCCCCGTCATGCTTTGCGTTGTATCGAATGTGCCAGCAGGCGAGTCATCGGCCATGAGCCACTTCGAAACGTCATCTTCCGTGCCTTTTGGTGCCGATTCGGCACATGACACCTTCAACTCCAGTGATCCCACTCGAATCACATCGCCGGACGTCAGTTTTGTTTTCTCCACGATCCGCACGCCGTTTACGAACGTGCCGTTGCGGCTGCTGAGATCCTCGGCCCAAATATCTGCCGGTCCTACGTGAACCGCACAGTGCCGCCGACTCACTTCTTCGCTGAGCGGGCGAACATCGCACTCCTCAGCACGACCAATAAGGAGAGTGTTGCGTTTGATCGAAATCGCCCGGCCGGCGCTTTTCCCCGATGCAACGATCAGCTTTGTGATCATATTTTTGGCCTTCGCTCACGTACTCGCTCAGGCAGGGTGCGCACTCCTGCCCGCGAGGCGACTAACGTAACAACACTCCCAATCCTAGCAAGCCCCAGCCACAGGAACCCAGACTGGCCGGTAAGCCGATCGATTCTGCCCGACACCTCCGCTCTCAATGCCAGAAACTCGCCACGAATCCCCACCGACGGGAATGTCATCGCCTGCCAGTCCAACGATCCTCTCGAAATCCATCGGAAAACTCGTCGATTTCACGAATGGCAGTCTGCCGAAACGAACCGGACTGCTCCTCGAGTGTGCCCCCGTGGCTCGAAGCCACGGCTTCGAGCCACCGTCGGAGCAACTCCTTGTCATTTGGAATGCCGCTGGGAACTCCAGCATTCAAACCAGATGCGACGAG
>QWQH01000100.1 GCA_003670915.1 Planctomycetota bacterium
CACGACGTTTTCTCTTGCTCCTTGGTAGCCTGGCCGTCGCGTATCTGGTGGACGTAGCCTTCGCCGCGGACGCGGTGCCGTATGACCGAAACGTTCCTTACTACACCGGCACGGTCTATCCGCAGCCGCAGCAGGTGGAATACCGCGACGAGTTCCTGCCCCTGGCCCGCGTGGGGTTGCTGCTGGGGAAGGACGTGCCCCCAACGGACCCGCGACTGACCGTTCTGGTGGAACGCCTGCAGCGGCAGGGGGTCGAGCCGCGGGTCGTGACGGCGGCGGACGACTCGGTCGAAACGCTGATTTGCATCGGCGATACGGGCGCGCATGGGAAGTTGCTCGGCGGCTTGTCCGTCCCGGACAAGCCGGAAGGCTACCTACTGCACTGCGGCAAGCATGAGTCACGGCACATCGTGTTCCTTGCAGGCCGTGATTTCCACGGGCTGCTCTGGGCCATCACGGCCTTCAACCAGCTCGTGACGAAACAGGACGATCGCCCGGTTGCGCGCGCGGCCACGATCCAGGATTACCCCGACTTCCCAGGGATTCGGGCGTACACGCCGTTCAAGGACGACGACCAGGCCTCCATGGCATGGTTCGGCGTCAACGTCCTTCGCGCCAATGCGGTCATCTATCGTCAGCTGCGCCGCCCGGCCGACTGGCGTCTGCCGCTGCGCGACGAGGGGGAATTCGAGCGTTGGAAGGCCCGCATTCAGAAGATCGGGGCACAGCTTTCGCCGCTCCAGATCACCTGGTACGACTCGGTCCTGCCCTTCAGCGGGCACATCGGAGGGTTCAAGCGAGGCCAGTTGGGGCAGGTTCGATCAAAGTCGGAGGACGACCTGCGGCTGGTGGTCAAGGCGGGGCTGGCGCTGGCCGAGGCAGGCGGCAACCTGTGCCTGTTGTACGACGACTATCGGTTCTATCTCAGTGCCGAGGACGTCGACGATTTCGGCACTGCCCGCGAGGCGGACGTGTATTTCCTGAACCAGGTGTATGCCGCCGTCTCGGCGAAGTTTCCGAACTTCCGCATCCTCTTCTGTCCTCCCTTCTACTGGGGCGACGGCGGGCCGGACGATACGAAGACGTACGGCGAATCGAGAGACGCCTACCTCTCGGCGCTCGGGCAGCGCCTGCCCAAGGCTATCGACATTTATTGGGCCGGCCCGAAGGTCAAGTCCACCCGGGTGACGGCCGACCAACTCGCCTGGCTGGCGGGACTGATCCAGCGCAAGCCGGTCTTTTGGCAGAACGCCTGTGGCACCTACCACGGCAGCCCCTACTACGCCTATCCCGGCGAACCGATGAAGGCCTGGCGTGATTGGTACGACGACGACTTCCTGAAGGGCATCACGTTCTACGCCTACAACGGCGAGGATCCGTACATCAACATGACGCTCTTCGACGCCCTCTGGAACCGCCGCGCCTATGACCCGGCGGCGGCGGGCGAGCTGGCGGCGAAGAAGCTCGGCGGCCCCGAGAACTATCCCCAGCTGGTCGAGGCGTTCAAGAAGCTCGAGGCCATGGACGACTACGGCTGGTTCGAGCCCACCGCCCTCGCCGCGCGGAACGTCGAACGGGTCCGGCAGGAGACCGAGCAACTTGCCGCGCTCTACGACGCAGCACCGCCGGCGCTCAAGAGCCGCTGGCTGATGCTCGGGACGTTCGTGGGGTATCGCCAGAGATACCTGCAGGCGCTGCTCAAAAACCCCAACCTGAAGGAAGCGACCGAGGTCGATGCCCGCGTCCGGGAGCTGGCGCTCGCGGAAACGAGCATGGATGCCGAGACTCCCTGCGTGGTCCTGACGCCGAACCAGTTCTCCGCGGGCCGTCAGCCGCAGTTTTACAGTTGGCGGGACGTCGCCCGCCGCCACGTGATCTGGGCCAGCGGCGCCGGCTCCAAGGCACCGTCCCTCGAGGCGACGTTTCAGTTGGCCTACGCCTTGCGAGGGGATTCGGAGTTGATCATCGCCGGCCTCGACGACAACGCGCCGACGCCCTGCCGCATTCGCATCCAGATGAACGGCAACACGGTCTTCGAGGGGGCGAATCCCTTCGCGCCGGACCGCTGGAGCACGCATCGCTTTCCCGTCAAGGGCGGGATGCTCCGCGACGGCGTGCCGAACGTGCTGCGGATCGAGAATCTCGAAGAGTCCGACAGCATGAGCGGCGCCCCCTGGTTCATGCTCAGCTACGCCGTTCTGCGGCCCGCGAAGTGAGTGATTGAGAGCAGGTGAAAGACATGCACAACCATTCATGCGGCGGCTTCATGTGCCGCGTACTTCTGCTCCTGGCGGCCCTGACGCGTGGCGTCCCAGGTCATGCGGAGCAGGATGTCGTCACGATGGTCGATACGCCCGCCGCCATGGCGATCGCCGCGGGCGACCTCGACGGCGACGGCCGCGCGGACATCGCCCTGATCGAGTCGTCGCTGCAGAAGACCGATGCATCGGGTCCACGCTACGACCTCCATCTGCACTTCCAGAAAGACGGGAAGTTCTCCGCGCCGGCGGACAAGACCATCGCGCTTGGAGCGACGCTGCCGTCCGGGCTGGCCATCGGGGATTTCGACGGCGACGGTCGCGGCGACATCGCCGTCGGCCTCCGGGGAGCGAGAACGCTCTCCCTGTTCCTCGGTTCCGACGGCCACGCGCAGGAGATTCGGTCGCGATACGGCAACGACTCCGGGGCGGGAGGGCTGTCGGTGGGTCGGGTCAACGCGAGCGGGCTGGCGGACTTCTTCACCGGTGCGGCGTGGCGACAGTGGCGGGGCAAGGAGCAGTTTGGAGAGGCCTACTTCTCGGGCCCCGAGCGGAATGACAACTGGCGCTCGACACTGGCCGACTTGGACCGCAACGGCACCGACGACGTCATTTTCACGACCTACTGGTCCGGCTCGCTCACCGTGCCGGCGAACAACCGGATCCGGATCTTTTACGGACCATTCCTGAAGATGATGGTCCTGCAGGCGACCGACGCCGCCCACGTGGTGACCCTCGACACCCCGTTCATGGCCGGTGACAAGCCGCTTCTCGGGCAGGTAATGGTGGGGGACTTGAACGACGACGACCAGCTCGATCTCGTCGTGCCCGCTCCGGGACAGACCCTCGTCTATTTTCAAAACAGTCCCACCGGGTTCTCCGACGGCGCCACACCGTCCCTGATCCTCGACGACGTCACGCCGCTGCTCGTCACCGATCTGGATGGCGACACGCGCTGCGATCTGGCGTTCCTGCCGACGAAAGAGGCCGGCATCACCCTCTGGCTGCAGCAGAAGGATCGCCCGCTGATCGGCGCTGGCCAGGCGGCGTTCCGGACCATTCCGCTGCCTCGGAAGGTCGTGGCGGCCGCTGCGGGCGACGTCGACGGCGATGGCAGGCCGGAGATGATCGCCGCTCTGGCAGGGGGAGGGGTGGCCGTCGTTTTGCCGCAGCCGCAGTGAAATCTCGTGGATCGAATCGCATTCATCTCGCGCAAGGGAGGTCGCAGACCGACATGGAACCAAACCGCAGGAACTTTCTCAGACTCGCCGGTACGGCCGGGATCGGGGTAGTGGGATCCGGCTGGGGTCGATACGCAGCTCGGGCCGGGGCCGTGAGTTCCGGGGCGAACACGGTCACGCTGGATCACGCCGAGGCGAAGTTCGAGGACGGCGGCACGCTGCGCATTCCATTCTGGCGGATCGAGAGCGGCGTGGCAGGGCCGTCGTTACTCGCACTTGCCGCCCAGCACGGCAACGAAGTTCAAGGCGTGGAGGTAGTCCGCCGTCTGAAGGAAGTGTGTGCCCGACAGCTCATTGCAGGCAGCGTCTGGCTGGTTCCCATGGCGAATCTGCCCGCCATCCGCGTGCGGCGGCATTCGGTGGATCTGGGCCCTGAGCAACCGAACAAGTTCAGCAAAGGGCACAACATGCAGCAGGCGTGGCCGGGGAATCCTGAAGGCAACGACACCGAGCGCCTGGCCTACGCGTTGGACCGGGCCGTCGTGCGGCATTGCAGCCACGCCGTGGACATCCACTGCTGGAACCATTTTTTGGCGGCCGAGACCCTGGTCACCCGCGGCCACGCACCGTCCGAGCTGCTCAGTTCGGCGACCACAACCCGCTTCATCAACTACTTGCCGGTTTCTCCGCCGTTGGACAAGGCGTCGAGTCTCTACGACTTGATGCATCGGCGCGGTGGGGCCGGGATCGTCATCGAGTTCTCGGGCCAATACCAGATGCAGGAACGGCAAGTCCAGCTCGGGCTCACGTGCATGATGAACATCGCCAAGGCGCTGGGACTTCTCGCGGGCGAGCCTGAACCGTTGGAGGGCCCGCGTGTCGAACGCACTCCTGCCAAGACCCACACGGTGCTGGCCCCCTGCTCCGGGGTGTTCATGACGGCCCTGAAAAAAGGCACCACGGAGCAATTGATCCCCGCAGACTTCGTCGAGCAGGGGCAGCCACTGGGGCACATCCTCCGGGAGAGTGATCTGGAAACCGTGCCCGTCGTGGCTCCCGTTTCGGGCTACCTGTGGCAGCTCAATGCATGCCACGGAAACGTGTGCGACGCGAGCCTGCCCGCCCAACACCCCTACACCGAACGGGCGGAAACACTGGCGCTGATCGTGACTCGCTAAAGCGTTGCTGGCATCGCCGGAGCGCCGCTGTGACAAGCCTGGCAAGGGGATTGTAACAAGCGAGGATTCTCGGGGCCGTCGCGGCCCCACCATGAAGAGACGTAGATTCCCAGGACCACGGTGGATCACTTCGTTTTGAAATCGGATCGAAGTTCAAAGTGGAATTCCGGGCCGACGTTCGGGCCGGGTGTCACGGTGGCTCGCAAACCCGAGCGAGTCGCCTCCCCGTAGGCCTTCGGCACCACGGCCACTTCGGGCTTGAAGCCCTCGATGTCGTGGTTCTCGCGAACCTGTCTCTCGAAATCTTGGCGGCTGATCTGTGTGCCGATATCGGCCTCCGTGACGGTTTTCATTTTCCGGACGGAGACGGCATAGTCCCCCACGACGGCACCCTTTCCAATCTCCCCGTTGCGCACCGATGTGAGCGTAAAGACGCCGTCCGCCGCGGTCACACCGTAGGCGGCAAGACCGCCACTTCCGGCATCTGGCGAAAAGCCGACGGTCGCCCCGGCGATCGGCAGCCCGTCGAGTGAGACCTTGCCCTGGACGAGTTGCACAGAAGGCGCGGAACGACGGCCGCAGCCAACCGCTGATGCGAAAACCAAGCCGCAGGCCAGGCACGCGAGCGTTGAGGAAAAGGTCGGGGTGCTCCGCATTACTCGCTCCTGAGCGGCTCCAAGGACGATGCCAAAATTTAAATGGACCATGAAAATAAATTGTTTCTCCTTCAAAAGACCAGTCCAGTGCGATCGTGGAGTTGCCGCCGCCCCCGGCATTGGTACCAATTGGGTTAAGGATAGCCCGGTCAATGGCACTTCCGCAACGTTCTCCCGGCTGACGAGCGACTCGTGAGCCTCGGGGGGGGCGATCTTGTCCACGGCAGGCGTTTGAATCAACTTTTCGCCATAGCATGAAAAGTGCGCGGACATGTCATCGACGACAAACCAGAGGATGTTTGGCTGTGCCGAAATCGCCGAATGAGCAATGCAGAACGGCGAGAAAAGAAGGCTAAGGATGAGCCTCATGAAAGGGATGAGGGCTGGGCCATTTCCAGCACGGAGAGCACGGCGCGGTGATCCGAGGCCATGGCTTCAGGCAGCATCTCGCTGCTCAAAAGCTTGAACTGGTCTTTCGAGCGATAGAAGAGGTAGTCGATGCGTGATTGCGGATTCACGGAGGGAGCGGAAGCTATGCGCGCGGTGTCGATGGCGTGAGTCCAGTTTTGTTCGAGGATCGTGAGCGGCTCTTCCTCCGGTTTCGCATTTAAATCACCTGCAAGGACGGTGCGCAGCTTGTCTGCGGGCTTGGCGAAAAGCGTGTTTATGACCTTGGCTTCCTCGACGCGATCCTCGGGCACAGTGTGCTGGAAGTGGGTGCTGATAAAACGCAGGGGTTTTCATCGGGTGCCTGCACAGTGATGACGAGAGCCCCACGCGGATAGGTTTGCCGCTCCGGCGTGGCCTCGGTGTAGGGCAGCGGTTGGATGAGTTCATCGAAAATCGGCAGACGCGTGAGCACGGCATTGCCAAAGAGTCCGCCCTCGTAGTGCTGCGTGGGGCCAAAGCACGCCGTGAGGCCGGTCAGCTAGCCAAGTTTCTGCAACTGATGCACGCGGCCCGAACGCAGCACACCGACATCCACCTCCTGCAGCGCCACCAGATCGGGCTTGGCCGCTTTGATGACATCGGCCAGTCTTTGGATGTCGGATAGGCCATCCATGCCCGGTCCATAATGGATATTGTAGCAAAGCACACGCAGCCTTTGCGGCGTCTCTGCACAGCTATTTTGAAAGCTTAAAGCAACGGTGATGAGAAGAATGAAGAGCTTCATGAATAGAACATGCTTTAGTCAACTTTCATGCTCATCACCCACGCGGGACCTTTGCCGCAATCGTAGCTTTTGAGCGGCGTCAGTGCGCCGGTTTCGGCGTTGCGACGGAACACGATGAGCTTGTGCGATCCTTCACCGGCGGAGACGACGAACTGATCGCCAGGCACGAGGCAGAAGGAGCGCGGCGTTTTTTCCGTCGGTGTCTGGCCTTGAGGTGTGAGCATACCTGTCTGGGCATTCACGGAGAAAACCGCGAGGCTGTCATGACCACGATTCGAGGCATAGACGAAGCGGCCGTCGGCACTGACATGGATGTCGGCGCAGGAGCCTTTGTCGCGCCAATCCTCGGGCACGGTGGGCACACTTTGGCGGGGATGCAGCGTGCCGTTGGCGGCATCGTAGTCGCACAGCGTGACGCTTTTGCTCTGCTCGTTCACGAAGTAAACCCACCTGCCGTTTGGATGAAACTGCATGTGGCGCGGTCCTTCGCCCTCGCCACCGGGCAGATGCGGCGGAGTGTTGTGAGTTAGCGTGCCGGCCTGCGCATCGAAGCGGAGCTGCTCCACCTTGTTTAGCTCGCCCACATGCGGCACGAAGGCGAACTTGTTCGCAGGATCGACCTGAATGCAGTGCGCCTTCTTGCCTGTTTCAAGCGTGACGACGGGCAGCCCGCTCACACGCCCATCCTTGATCGCCGACAACCCGACCACACCCTCGCTATAGGACGCCGCGAGCAGCCAGTGCCCGGTTTTATCGGCAAAAACATAGGCCGCATTGAAACCCGATTCCGCAAAGGTCGGATTCGACAATGCCCCGGTCTTCGCATCGACATCGAGCGTGGCAAACTGCTTCGCGGAGCGCACCGAAGCATACAAATGCCTGCGATCCGGGCTGATCGAAAGACTCCCAGGTGCTCCCGGCAACGGGGCTTCCCCGAGCCGCTTCAACTCGCCCAAAGTTTCGTCCAGCGCCCAGATCGCGATGCGATTCTCCCCGCTTTCGGAGACATAAATGACGCTCGGCCCTGCCAGGGCAGAGGTGGCGAGGCAGAGAAAAGTGAGGATGGTTTTCATGATGGGTTGGATTTATTTGCCGAGATCATGCGTGCGCACGGCAGCGAGTTTTTCTGTGATCTTCGTCTTCCACTCCTCGACGCGGGAGATGTGATCGAGTGACTTTACGAGGTTGTTGAACTGGCGCGGGTCGTTTTGCATGTTGAAGAGCTCGATGCCGCCTTTCGCGTCCTCGCCGTATTGGATGAAGACCCAGCGGTCGTCGCGGAGCATGAGGCCCTTGCTCGTTCCGGCGACGCTGAAAACGGTGTCATACACCTTGGCCTTCGGATCATCAAGAATGGGGCTGATGTCCTGGCCTTGCAGGCGCGCGGGGACTTCGAGTCCGCAGAGCCTGGCGGTGGTGGGGTAGAGGTCGAGCAGTTCGACAAGGGAATCGCTCACGCCGGGCTTTTTGCCGGGCCGCTGACGATCAGCGGCACGCGGGCGGATTCGTCGTACAGGCTGACTTTGGCCCAGAAGTCGTGCTCGCCGAGGTGGTAGCCGGGGTAGCTGGTGAAGATGATGATGGTGTTGTTGGCATGACCGGATTTTTCTGAGCGCATCGAGCACCTTGCCCACCTGAGCGTCCATGAAGCTCACGGCGGCATAGTAGCCGGACAGGGCCTTCTTTTGGCGTGGGGCGTCCATCTTCATGTTTACGCTGGTCTTGTAAATTGATACCGGGCTTCGGGATGTCGTCCCAATCGCCGGACACCTTCTCCGGCAGATTCATCTGCTGCCACGGATACAGATCGAAATACTTCTTCGGTGCGACAAAAGGCACATGCGGCCGCACGAAGCCGACGGCGAGGAAAAACGGCGCCTGCGCGTGTTGAGCAATGAGTTCGCAGGCCTTCGCTGAAGTTTTGTCATCGGAGTGAATGCTGTCATCGCCATCCGCTGCGACGATGACGAAAGTGTTGCCGTCTGAACTGCCCCCCTTCAACGGCACCACTTCCAGTGCTCGCATCGCTACCCGCGATTTCCTTCCTGCAGCGATGCTCACCTCTGCCTTGCCTTGGGCGTTGGCGTCGGCTTCGCGGCTTGCATCTGCATGGCAAACGCATGGGCCGCTCGAATCATGCGCAAGCTGGCTTTTATCGCGCGGGCTATTTGCTCGAAGACCTCGCCGGCCTTGCGCCGACGGAGAACCTCCTCAGCGATTGCTTTGTACTTTGACACGAAAGGCACAGTCGGCTTGTGCCGACTCTGGCCATCAATCCGAGCGGGCGGCCGTCTGGCTGCGCGATGCACAGCGAGGGCATTGCTAACGGCCTCGGTGCTGATGCCCAGGGCGGTTGCGGCGGCCTCGCAGCTCTTACCCGCCTTGATCATCTGTACGATCTGCGGCAGGATCGCATCGCTTTTTAGCTTCTTTTTCAGCAGGACCACGATTTCGTGTGGCTGTGGCTGCGACTGCGTGATTGCCTGCTCGCACGGCGTTTTCGATTGTGTCCAACGGTCACCATTTAGGAACTCCCACATAGTGACCGTTGGATAATGGTTGGCTGGGCTGGCGGCAGGGCCGCTGGCGACTTGTCGCATTTTCGGCGTATAATCTGAGGCGTCTCCGGAATAGCCGCCCATGACGACCGTTCAAATCACG
>QWQH01000096.1 GCA_003670915.1 Planctomycetota bacterium
CGCTTGGCACCGTCTTTTATCAAGGCGGCTACGCGGAGGTGCTCTACTTCCTGACGGGCGAAAGCCGCACCTACTCGCTGATCGAAAGCCGGTTTGACCGGCCGATTCCCCGCAATAATTTCTACGTCGTGCGGGAAGGGGGCCGCGGGGGCCGGCCTGCTGTGAGCGAGGGGGCCTGGCAGTTGGGAGTCCGCTACAACTACCTCTGCCTGAGTGACGGCCAAGTCAATGGCGGCGTCTTGAACGGCATGACGCTGGGGCTCAACTGGCTGATGAACCCCAACGCCCGCATCTACTTTAATTACGACTTTACGTACCGCCAATTCGTCAACGCGAATAACGTCAACGGCAGCGGTGCCATCAACGGCTTCGGTACTCGGCTAGCTTTTGATTTCTGACACCACCATTGCTCTGGATACAAGGATCCTCCATGCGTTGCTCTTCATTCTTCATTGCCTGCGGTGCCTGCCTCTGCTTTTTGTGGGCGCTGGCTCTCTCTGTGGATGCCAGAGGCGCGTGTACAAAGCACCGTTGTGATGACTGCCCTGAGTGCGTGCCTGTCTGCACGCCCCGCTACGAAGACAAAAAAGTCAAAACACCTCGCTACGATATGAAGTGTTCGTGGGAATGCGTGCCGGGCCGAGAGCCGTGGCACGAAGTCTCCTGCGACCCAGAGCACAATCCCCCCTGCGGTGACGTTCGCATCAAAAAGAAGCTTTACAAGACCGAGATTGAGGAGGTTGAGAAGAAACTCGTGTATGGGGAAGTTCAGTGGACGCATGCGCAGCCGTGCCGGCACTGCGAACACACGCCCTGCTCGTGCTGGCACGATCTGCGGGCAGCGTGTGCGAGACTCTGTTTTTGGCCCGGCTTTGTGAAATGAAATAATATATCGTGCCCAGTTTCATTGGCTCGCGACTGGGAATACCATGCAGGTGAAATCCCACTCTCGAGCGGCTCATTCATGCACCCATTTCTGGATACTCAACGCTGCCATGTCGGTGTGGTCTTTGCTCTGGCCATCGAAGCCGATGCGTTTGACAGCCGTGGCCGCGATATTCTGGAAATTCGCCCCGATGGATTTCTCATTCGGGAGGGCAGGGTGGCTGAACGCCGAGTGGCCTGGGTGGTGGGTGGAACTGGGATCGAAAAGGCCTCTGCAGCCACGCAAATGCTGATCGACGGCCACCGTCCGCAGTTCATCCTGAGCGCGGGATTTGCCGGAGCACTCGCTGACGGCATCACCCGGGGCAGCGTTGCAACTGCCTCACGGGTCGTTCGCATGAATGAAGAACCACTCGCTCTGATGCCATACCCTGCTCAAGCCGTTGACGAAACGTGGGCCGAAGGAGCCTCGCGGCCACGATCACAGAGCCTCACGCTTGCCACTGTGGATCGCGTACTGTGTACCGCGGAAGAAAAGAAGTCGGTTGCTCAGTCACTGGCTGCGGAGTTGGTCGATATGGAAACGTGGGGCGTTGCAAAGGTGGCCCTCGCTGCGGGGTTGAACTGCATGTCGCTGCGGGTGGTGTCGGACACCGCTTCGCAGACACTGCCTGCGGAAATTGCCGCATTAGTTAGGCCACAGTCGGCCATGCGGAAGTTCGGTACGGCGATTGCGGCCATTGGCCACCGGCCGAGAGCGGCCGTCGACCTCTGGAACCTCTGGGAACAGGCCGTTGTGGATGGCCGCACGCTTGCCGATTCAATCGAATTGCTCTGCCGCTCGCTGCCGGCATGATCCGGCATGATCCGACATGATCCGGCATGATCCGATTCAGGGGGCAACAGATTCGGCCACCGGAGCGTCGCAGCAGCCAGCAGCATCGCAACCTGCATCAACTGCAGTCGCTGCCATACTGCCAACCATCTCATCGACTTTGTTGCGAGCAGCCCGCGAACCATCCATGAGGCCGTGGACGAGGGGGTTGTTCTGCGGCACCGAGAGCGCCACTAAAGCCAACGGAAAAACAACGCCGTACGAGAGCGTGTAGCACGTGGAATAGATAAAGCGGTTGGCAAACTGTCCGACCGATGGCATCGCTTCCACCGCCGCATCGCGAGCCGCGGCAGCACCGTGAGTCATGCTGTCGGCAGCAGATTGCATGGCATCAGCCACAGCAACGAATGGATCGGCAAGCGGCGAGGATGCTGGATCGTGAGTCATATAATCTCTTTTATTCTGGGGTATAGATTGAGGATAGATTTGGTACGTGGACTCAGTGGACGAAGGATTCAAGTGGCTCACCGAAGGTTACTTTCATTCGAACCGGGATGCAAACGGCTGGATGGCGAACCGCGTGAGGGTCACGTAATCTGCTGATTTTATGTCTCAATTGGCTCACACCATGGGCTGGACGTGTCGGCTTCCAAGACGCTGCGAACTCCGGCGAAAAACTCTCTGGCATCTGCCACGGCCGCATCGGACCCGTTCCGAGCCCCCAGGCTCATCGGACTCGGCCTGTTCCCCACGAACCGACGAACCAGTGCAACGGGCAGAGTGACCGTAAAACCAACAACTGCACCGACGCAATAGATGGTCTGACCAACAGCTAACCCCAGTTCGTTGAGGCTGTGATTGCGACTCCCCTCAGCAGCCGGTGGAATGGAGGCAACCCTGCCGGTGTCGCGGAGCCATCGCTCCTTGAAAACATACCTCGCTGTGTCATCGACGTGGTGCATAAACGTGTTATCAAAGATAAACGCCATCGCCGTGCCAACGACGGGGATCATGTCAAGCGTCTCCTCGGCAATCATGGCTCGCGTTGTCCGGGCGAGCACGTCGGCTTGCCCCAGGCTGGGATCCTTTTTGGCGTCAAGCGCAGCGTGCAAAGCGGCAAGCACCTGCTGCCTTTCCTCGGGTTCCTGGAGCATCGCTATCTCAAGAATATCAATGACCGTGCCCCGATCAATTTTCCGGTCCAGCCTGTAGCCGTAGCAATGGCCGATCTTCGCAATGGACCGCAGGGCCGAGAGCAACTGCCTCGGTACACTCACAGCAGGTCCGGCAAATTCCGTTGCCATTCCCTCTACCATCGAGAACCGTTCGGCCCTCAAACTCAAGTGCTTGGCTATCGTATCGCACTCCTCAAGCGACTTTACGAACATCTCGCTCACATCGCGTATCTTCGCTGCAACCAAAATATCCCGCACGCCATCGGCCTTCGAAGCCATGACTTCAAGCGAGGACACAAGATTTGTGACCACTGATTTCGGAACGCAGTGCCCCACGGCCCACGTAATCGGCTTGGTAAACGTGTCGACAAAAATAGTGAGGCTACTGGGCCGCGAGCTTTTCCATTCGGCGACCTTTTGGATCGCATATTGCTCGTAAGGGGTCAGCGATCTGCCAGTGAGACTCGGACTGCCGATCGCCAAGCCATTGGTGGCCACGGCTTGTGAAAAAGAGGTGTCATCCATGGGAAGATCACGTTTGGGGACGAACGATTGAATAGAAGAAGTATTGGAGCTTCCTGAGCAGATTCGTAGAAACTTTCACTTCATACCCGATGGTTTGGCGTTGAGGCCATATGGATACCTTCCCTCAAGATCGACCAGATACCGGTTGATCTGGCGAAAGCCCTCCCGGTGCACGCAGGGACACCTGTGCTCCAACATCGTTTCCACACGACTGAAGGCACCCGGCCAAAGAATCACGCACCCCAACAGGACAAATGGTATCCCGATGGGCCCTGGTAGGATCATACCACCAACGCCAACAGTCAGCATCAATACGCCCACCTCGCGAGGGAGGTGTTTGATTCGCTGCCGCTGCGCTTCGGTCGGTTCGGGTTGCGTGGTCGATGGTGTTTTACTTTCCATGAATGCATTCATTCTTTTTGGTGGGCTTGATTCTCTCGCACTGCTATTTTTTCGAGACGTGGCTGATGGATGAGCGACGCCTCTGACGATCGCCTCCGGAGCACGAGGGACGATCGGTTCCGCAGCCACCGCAAACGTGAGTTGGCGTGGTGCGAGCGGTTGGTTGTCGTATACACGCCAAGTGTGCCTAGATTGCTGATGAGCACGGCAACGATTCCAGTGAACCCGAGAAACAGAGCCCCTACAACGCAGGCTGCGTTGGGAAGGAATGCTAGCCTGCGGACAGAATGCAAGCGAACACGCCTGCGATGTGCCGCAGCAAATAAATCCGGCAGCGAGTCAATCTTTCCAGCCAACGATACTATCCCTGCTGGAGTGGTGTCGATATTGCACTGGGTGTCCACGTCGACCGCCACATCCGACGCAGCCACGGCAGAGGCAAATCGACTGCATGGGCCGACAAATCCCACCACCCGGCCGGCTTCCCGAAGGCCATGAATCAGACGCCCAACGGCCGCAGGATTCAAATCCGATCGCCACAAGTCGAAGTGGAGCGACTGGGCCCGCTGGGCCACTGCTTCCTCGTTGTCGGCTGAGACGAGCATTGCCGTAAATGGCTGCCGCTCCTTTGCCTGCACGAGCACATCTGGCAGCGCGTATCGGAGGGACCTCGCGAATTCAAACGTTGCGGCCGGTACTCCGTCGATCTCGAGCACAAGCGGTGCTTCGGCTGTCTGGTGAGTGGCTATTTGGCTGCCCTTCCGCTGGCCTTGTCTCTCTATGCTCTGCGACACTGGCTCAGCCTCTCGCAACACAAGCTCGCGCTTGCCCAGCCGAGCACGGATGGCGATTGCAACGCCATCCCCAAATTGATCCGTTGCGAGATCCAGCAAGACAAGTTTTTTTTCTCGTGCGGCTTGGGCGAGCGCACTGCGTCGATCGTCGGCAAGAAAGCGTGCCAGACTGGCGGCCCATCTCAGGGGCTCTGCATCCCCCTCCACACGATGGACGATGCGAGAAACGACAAGTCCTCGTACGAAAAGGCTTGGGTCGTCAATCACCACAAGTGTGTCGATCTTCGATAGACGATCCAGCGCTGCCGGCAGGCGAAGGCAGCATCCCGCAGCCAGCGCACAGGCGACCGCATCGAGATCCTCGAGCGAGACGGCCACAGACTCGCTGCTGCCATAGTCGGGACGCATAATCGCGATCGCTGTAGGAATGCCTCCAGTCAGCAGCCCCAACCCAGCTGTTGCCAACGTGGGTGCCACCATCTGCGAGGCGAAGCGATCGCCGCTAGCCGTTGCGGCGTACCGGCCTGGCTCAGACCGTGTGGCAGCAGTCACAGCGCGGCCAATGCTCGCGAGCCTCGTGCGTTGAGGCGGTTCTTCTACAACGAGTACCGCGTTGCCGCCGACAACCATTGCCCCTGCCAAAAGCCTCTCGCCAGTGCGTACGGTTCGCACACCACTGGTGCCCCGCACAAATCGTTCATCCACGAGGCAGGACCCTCGCACGGTGTGGCCATCGGCTGGCACCAGATCCCATTGCTCCAGACAAATCTGATCGCCCGGATGGATCCTACTCATAACCTCCATCCGATTCGTGCCGTCTATCGCTTCGACCCGCGAGCACGCTGGCATGGGAATCGCATCTTCCAAGAGCAATTGACGCTCGGCATCGATATCGCGGCGATGCCGCCGTCGCCAAAAATCAAACGACCACGCCATCAGCCCAGATGCCAAAAACTGTCCTGTCGAGAGCGTGCCGATCGTGATGGCCGTAAACACTGTTGCCAGCCCGATCCGGTGGCGTCGTAGATCGCTGACAGCCGTGGAGATCGTACGTATATTAGTGCCTACAAGCAGGGCAGCACTGAGCGGATAGAGGGCAGGAAAAAGAAAGTCAGTGATCGCCGCAACAGCTAGAGAGGCCGACGTACCCAACATCTCCAGCTTCGAAGCCCCCGCAGGACCAGTGCTTCGCTCGTTCACCATTGTTTGCACCACAGCGAGCATCGCTGAAGCATCGAACAGGACTGGGTCAAAACGAACGACAGTATCAGCAGTCCAAAGCCCGAGCCGAGCGTCTTGCACCCCCGGCATTGTGGCCACCATGCGTTCTACCCGGCCTCCAAACGTGCGGTCGCTCCGTATAAGTGGATGCCGTAGCCGCAAACTGTCCGGGCGATCAACGATCACCTCCCACGTGGTCAACTGGCTGCCATAGCGGCGAATCGTGACCGCGGCTCGCTCCAAGCAATCCTGTGGCAACGACTCCAACGCAACGCCATAGGCCTGCCCGCTTTTGCTCTTCCCTCGCACCACGGCGGCCAATTCTGTAAGCATGGTGGCGGCTGGCTTGGTTGCATCGCCCTCTCCACTGGCTAGGTAAATCGTGGCCGTGGCACGACGCGAATCAACGTCCACTCGCTCAACATCGCCGCTGGCCAACACTCGGGCCAGAAACGAAAGTCTGGCAACTTCATTCCCTTGCGCAAGCCATGGCGATTGCACGCGCACAACCCTGCCTCCATGGTCCAACCGTACGGCAAGTGAGTTGGCTGGCGGCGTCATACACCCGAGAGATTCTGCGGAGATGCCAACGCCCGCCTTGTGGTGGATGCATCTTCGAGCAGGTTCCACCTCGCTTGGTTTGCCTGCGGATCAGCGTGATCAGCGTGATCAGCACGATCAGGATGCTCAGCGTGATCCCTTTGCGACTCCGTGTCGGACTGAATGGGTGTGTCGAGCAAGGGCATTGGATCGGATCCACCGTCATCGCTGTTCTCGGAGCCAGCGTCACGCCCGTGGGCGAACACAGTCCCACCAGTCCCCTGCGTGGTATGCGTCACAGGAGGGCCCCCACCAGCAGGATGCTCAAAGCCGATGGCCTTGCGCCGCTGGGCCTCAATGGCCGCCACCTTTCGCATTGGGAGCAGGCCGTTGGCCAGCGCAGCCACCGCAGTGATGTTGTTAAACAACACGCTGGCCATAATCCCAAAGCCCATGGTAAACACGCCGGCCACGCAAATCACATTTGGCACCACGATCATGTGCCAACTCCGCTGCACGTTTGCCCGCAGATTGCTGGCGATGTCTCGCAATTCGCAGAGATGCGACAAGCCTTCATCGAGAAACACAATATGAGCGGTGTCTGTGGCGATCGTCGAAGCACCCCGCAAAGAAATCGAGACATTGGCTTTTTTGAGGGCGATCGAGTCGTTGATCCCGTCCCCCACAAAGCACACTTTCTTCCCCTCGGCCTGCAGTTTTGCAACATAGTCGGCCTTTTCGGCGGGCAGCACTTGGGCAAAGTAGCGATCCATACCAAGTTCCTCGGCCAGTCGCTTGGTTGGCGCCTCGTGATCGCCAGAGATAATCGCCAGATGCTTGATCCCTCGCTTGCGTAAGCCCGCGATGATCTCTGTTATTTCGGGGCGCACGGCGGCCTGCAATTCGATGGCACCGCCACATGCGTCGTCAACGGCTACCATCACCATCGTGTTGCCAAGGATGTGCGCCCGCTCAAGTGCCTCGACGACATCCGGCGGAAGGGGGATACCTTCCATCTCGATGAAGCGTCGGCTGCCAACTCGCACCGTGCGATTATCGAGTCGCACGGTGATGCCAAAACCCACCTTGAATTCGGTGTCCGCGACGGTGGGCAATTCGATACCGCGGGCCTCAGCCTCGTGCAGGATAGCCAGCGCAATCGGATGGTGAAATTTATGCTCGGCAGCGGCAGCGTACCGCAGAATCGTCTGTCCGTCCCACGGGGCACATGCGTGAATGACACCCACCTCAGGCCGCTCCCGCGTCAGCGTGCCCGTTTTGTCAAAGAGCACCGTATCGATCTCGCTCATGAGTTCCAGCGCTCGGCCATCCTTAATCAGAATGCCCTTGCTGGCGCACAGCGCCAGCGAACTGAGCATTGCCAAGGGCGCGGCCATCCGAATACCGGTGCCTAAATCGCAATTCACAATTGCCACAGCTCCCGCTGGGCCAAGTGTCGAATAACCCAACGCCCCCAGAGCCATCATTGGCAAAACAGCCTTGTCAGCCAGTCGCTCGCCGGCGTGCTGGCGTGAGAGTTTGTAGCCGGCGGTGTCAGCCAGAATTTTTCCAATCTTGGCACTGGCTGTTTCTGTACCGCTACTTTCAACAGCTACAAAGAGCTTGCCTGCCACCATGATGGTTGACGCAAACACCCGGTCGCCAGGGCCTTTTTCCGCTGGCGTGCTCTCGCCGGTCAGAGCGTGCTGGTCGATCATGGCAATGCCCTCGGCCACAACACCGTCCACTGGCACCACTTCGCCTGTATTCACGACAATCACATCGCCTTGTTGCAGCGTGCTCATAGACACCTGCACTTCCAATCCGTCTTTCACGAGCCAGACGTATCGGGGTTGCTTGCCAAACACATTCAGCAGCATTTTTTTGGAACGGTCTTCGGTGCGACGCACCAGCGTTCGCCCAAGCGCCAAACACCAGCACAAAATGCTCCCTGGGAAAATCTGCATCGTGGACAGACAGCCCACCACAACGAGCACGTCCAGCACGTCGCATCCCAGCCGCTTTTCCTTAAAGATCAACTGGTACGAGCCCTTGAAACAGGGGATCGACGTATACGCAAACACCGCAGCGGCCACCGGCAACAGCGGCGGAAAGGCGAACTGCGCCGCTGCGGCCAGCGGCATGGAGGCGGTACAAATGGGGAGCGAAAGATCGAGCTTATCCAGCTTGGTTGGAATCTCGGTGCCTGCCAGCACGCCATCTAGAATCTCGACCACTTGGCTACGGGAGAGTTGGCGGCGGTCGTAGTCGACCGTGACCGTCGAGAAAAACGTACTGGTGGCGTAGCGATCAATCCCCAGCACGCTCATCAATTCGCGCTCGATGGCCTGCGCGACATCTGCCTTGCGGTGGAGCACCGGGTGCCGCAATGTCACGCGGCCCGGACTCTCCTTCACAACGCACCAACCGGAGACGCGGCCTTCATGCCGCTCCAGTCGCATCGCTCCACGTCGGTCGCGGGCCAGTGACGAGTCAACAGCCCCAGCGAAAGGCTGGGCGACCGGCCCCAAGGACGCGGACGTCGGCACGCCATTGTCTGAAGATCCATGGCCTTTTGCAGAGTGGCTGGCCAAGGGTTGACGGGCGAGATTCTTTGCGATCTGAGCTACGATCTCCCGAGGCGAAGCCTTCTGGGCCGCGTAGCTGAGCATCGCGCGGGATCTGCGGCCGCCCGTCACGAGCACCTGCTGGATGGCTTCCACTTCAAATGCGCACGATACAAACCGCTTACAGGCCTCGCTGCTGGAGTCAGCAAATAACGCCCCGTCGACTTGAATGAACCCTGCCCGTGGAAATGTAATGCGTACGTCCATGATGGATATTCCAATGGTCAGAAACACTTCTTTGCGTTCGCGGACGAGTCGGTGGAGTCAACATTGCCAGACCGGTTGCCCGAGCTAGGTTTTCGCCTCAGGCCGCTCCGCGAGCGGTGGCCGAGGCGGCAGAACAAGGCTCAGCGACCGGCTTGGCTGCAAAAAACTCACTCCCCACAGGCTCGCCTGCCCGCTGCATCGATTCAACCGTTTCCATGGCGCTCTTCATGGCGTCCCCAAATGCCTGCTGAGCAAAGACAGCAGCGCCAGCCAAGTAGGGGGAAAACTTCTCTTTGAGCTGTGGAAATGCCGCATGCCCCGCGGCCCCAGCGGCCATACCGGCACAGAAATAGCCAAACTCAGCGCGAGTCATGAAAACACTTTCACATAAGAGGAGGGGGGAGAGAAGAGACACACGGAAGATGCAATGCGGAAATAAAGAATCGGGGAGAAATACAATCGGCGGATCATGCCGGATCATGGTGGATCATCGCGAATCATGCAGAAACAGGAGCGATCGAGAGCATCGGTTGCGGTGCAGGACGCAGCGACTCTTTTGCTAGATCCAAGCCGGCTCGACCGCCATCGGACAGACCATACATAATGGCGTTCTGGCGGGGCAGAATTTGGGCGATCAAGTATGCTGGGAATACAACCGCATAGCCGATAGCAAAACCAGTTGCATGCGTACCGCTGGCCAGCGCCTTCGACGCCGCAGGCAGAAACCCTTTCGCGAAACCTTCAGCTGCCTTCTGAGCATCGGACGCGCCTGCCCGAGCCGCCTCCATGACCGCCCAGACACTCGACAGCGAGGCCACGTCGTTCACTCCGGCACTGGCAACATTGATCATTGATACCTTTCCTCTTTGAAGCATCGGCGGGAATTCGTTGAATACCCAACAGTAGTTCACTTTTACAAACGAGACAACCTTTTCGATTATTTCTTTTCTGTGAGAAGATTTTGCCCCTACAGGCGGACCACAAGAGATGGAAATCTGGACAAAAAGCCTATTTTTTGCTCCATCCCTTGCTCGCATCTATGGAGCGGCGAGCGTGCGACTCTTGGTTCTTCCGGCTCACTCCCTGCCTGTGATCAGCCGCACCAGAAGGTTTTTTGGCAAATCCGGTGTGAGGGGCAGTGATGGTATCTGTAAGTGCTCAGCCACTGCGGCCGCGGCACTGCGGCCGCTGCGCACGGCCCCCTCCATTGTGGAGGGCCATCCGGTGGCCGTCCAATCGCCGGCCAGGAAGAGATTGCCGACGGCCGTGCGGGTGGGGGGTCGAAACTGCTCAACTCCTGGACGTACCGACAGAACAGCAGTGGGGTCGGTCACAATCCTCGTATCCACAACCTGCGATTCACGGGCCAGCGGAAAAAGTTCTCGCAGTTCGCCGATGACCGTCTCGAGGAGCAGTTCGCGGTTACCCCCGAGCAATCCTCGAGATGCACTGATAACAACCTGACAATAGCCTTCGGCCGCACAAGGCGTTCCTGTGTCAGGGGTGCCGTCACGTACCGATGGACAAAATACCCACTGCGACACGCGGCCCACCAGCACGGCATGCGGCAAGTCAATCACGTCCCGATCAAACCACACGTGTACTGCTGTAATGGGCGAACCAGCCAGTTGCTCATCGGCAGCGGGCACCAGATCCGGAAGTAGTCGGGCGGTTTGCTTCCAAGGCAAGGCCACAATGACCGCATCACAGGGAATGTCCAACTCGCCGCACCGTACCCCGTAGACCAGTGCGTCTGGACCGCGAGCGATGGCCGTGACCGTGCGATCCGTTTGCACGGTCACAGCTTGCTTCTCCAGCCACTTCACGAGTCGCTCGCCAAACAGCACTCCCAACGGTTGCGTTGGCACAAGGAGTGTGGTGGCTTCACGATGCGCCATAAAACCATCCACAACGACCTTCCTGGCCGCCGCTACGCTGACCAAATCGATCGATTCCCCCAACGCACTTTCCAGCACCGGTTGCCAGAAGAGCCGCATCACTTGTGCCGACTGGCCGATCGACTCCAGCCACTGGACCGCTGTTTGGTTGGTGTCGGCATCACTCCGGCGATACCGAGCCAGTCGCAACATTCCGAGGGCCAACATCGCTTTTTCTCGCAACGTGAAGTGGCTCATCGAAAGGAGCAGCGGTGCCAAGTGGAGCGGTGCCGGCAACCAGCCCGAAGGAGTGCAGGCCGAGCGGAGGCCATTGGCGGCAATGAACCACATCGTGCGATCCTTGCGCAGGGCGTCGGCACAGCCCACCCGATGGCACAAATCAATGAAATTTGTGCAGCACCCCATGGCCACATGCTGGCAGGCATCGACCAACCCACCGGCCACTGGATCCTCAAACGATGCGGCCCGTCCACCGGCTCGACGCCTCCCCTCCAGCACCGTGATATCCAGCAGGCCGCGCCCGCACTCAGCCAGCGAGGCCGCCGCTGCCAATCCAGCTAAGCCACCTCCTACGACAATCACTCGGGGCCGGCGTTGAGGCGATACCTCAGGCGTCGCGATCTGCGTGGCTGGTCGAATCGTTGGCCCCAACAGCCACGGCCGAGTCCTCCGTGGCCCCATGAGAAGAGTAGCGACTGCTGCACCAGTCATAAGCGGTCGGCTCGGCCGCACTCGCTGCGTGAAAATCCTTACGCCACATCGCCGCACCGATCCCAGCATCGCCCGATAGACTCCAAACATCGCTCGCCACACCGTCCGCCCGTCGGTGGAGAGCATTGTGTCAAGCGACTCAGCCTGCTGGAAGAACATCTCGGCACGATTGATTGTGATTTCAGCCACCCCGGCAAAGCCCTTCCCAATTCGGCCAGCCCGCAGGTCGTCGACGCTGCACCCAGAATCGGTAAAAACTTCTTGAGGAATGTAAATTCTGCCGCGCTCCAGATCTTCAGGAATGTCCCGCAGGATATTGGTGAGCTGAAATGCCAAGCCGCAGGCATGGGAAGCGGATAAAGCCTCGGTGGTGCGAAAGCCCCAAATGTGAATCGCAGCGAGACCAACGGCGCTGGCCACCCGACGGCAGTAGCCCTCTAGGTCCGCAAATGTGTTGTACACGTGATGCGTGAGATCCATGCGGACGCCGTCCACAATATCGTCTAAGTAGTGCTTGGGCACGCCAAACCGTCGGACGGTATCGACGAGTGCACGAACCACCGGATCCCCCGCTGGCTCACCGGCAAGTGCTGCATGCAGCGAGGACTCAAACGCGTTGAGGGATACCTCAGCGGACACCGCGTCTGAGGCATCGTCGACGATATCGTCGACGCGGCGGCATAATGCATAGAGTGCCGTCGTGCCTCGCCGTTTTTCCAGCGGCAGCAACCGTATCGGCATCGCAAAACTAGAGCCCGAGCGGCGCAGCACCTCGGCGCACGCAGCGTGATCGGCGGCACACGTGTTCATACGCGGCTTCTCCACGGAGCTGTTGTGATCTCACACCACGCGGCGGCAGCCAGACGTAGCTTTGTCCACGTTGAAACCATGGGCCGTACCGACAGCGTATCGAAGCCTGCTCGCTCCACGCACGAGGCGACCGCACGACCGCCTGCCAGAAACATCCTGATCGCCGGCTGCAGCACAAGCGGCGCCCGCTTTACCAATGGGGAGCCAGCATCAAAGCACTCTCCCGCCCATGCAACCTCCTCACGCAATAGCCTGATAAGGTCCGGCGATGCCCTGCTTGCATCGAGCGCCGTCTCTTCGATGCCAAAGCGATCCATGTCGTCCCTCGGTAGATAGACTCTGCCCGCGAGCCTGTCTCGCTTCACGTCCTGCCAAAAGTTGACCAACTGTAGACCCGTGCAGATCGCATCCGACATGCTGATCAACTCCGGATCGTGGCAGCCCTCCAAGGCCAGTACGATCTGGCCTACCGGATCGGCGGAGCGGTGGCAGTAGTCGAGCAGTGCGGTCCGAGTTGCGTAGCGGACGCGAATCTGATCCTGATCGAATGCCTGATCCTCCTCGAAAGCACTCAGCAAATCTGAGAACGGCTTGATCGTGAGCCCCGTCTGCCGAACCGTTTCGGCCAGCGCGATAAAAACAGGATGCGTTGGATTGCCCGCAAAGCATGACTCAAGGTGCTGCCGCCAATGGGCTAAGCCTCTGGCTGCCTCGGAGGGCGATGGCGACTCATCGGCCAAGTCATCGCTCCACCTAGCAAACGCGTAGACATTCGTGAGATGTTGCCGCAACCGCCGGGGCACCAGCCGAGTGGCGACCGTAAAATTTTCGTAGTGCCTCGCCACCCCTCGGCATAATGCCTCAGACTCGGCCAGCGTCGCACACCCGGGCAATGCCGATCCATGACACGCCGTGGGATCTTTCTGCCCAGCGAGAGCCTTTCTATCTTGAGAATGACGGGCCACAGCTATGCACCAGAATGCTCTATGCAAGATTCCGACCGATCACGATTCACTCGGTCACCGTGCATGGTACGAATAATCCATTCCCATGTCAGCATATCAGGCCCACCACTTCAACGCGGGCGGGTTTCCAATGCCTTGGCTCCGAAATGGCATTGGACTCCTCGCGTTCGCTTTTTCTCTGCTGCGATTCTGCGGTGATGCCGCTCTTGGAAGGATCGAAAAAGGCAATGCTCGTCGACGCAGCCGAAGTGAAATCCGTTCGGTGACAAAAAACATGATTTCCATTAGGATGGCGTCGGGTCCTACGCAACACATACTCACCTGGAACTCTGTAATGAAGATCCTGCTTGCCGGTCCGCGAGGATTTTGTGCTGGCGTGAATATGGCGATCGAGACGCTCGAAATGGCAATCCGTCTCTACGGTACGCCCATCTATGTATTTCACGAAATTGTTCACAACAAGCACGTTGTCGAGCGGTTTGTACGCGAAGGTGCCGTATTTGTGGATACCGTTGAAGAGGTGCCACACGGGGCCGTGCTGCTCTTTTCAGCACATGGTGTGGCACCTCAAGTGCGTACCGTGGCAGCCCAGCGGCAACTTCGGGCCATCGATGCCACCTGTCCACTGGTGACAAAAGTACATCTGGAGGCGATCAAGTATGCCAAGGCTGGCTACAGCATCGTGTTGATCGGCCACGAGGGACACGATGAGGTGATCGGCACGATGGGGCAGGCCCCCGACGCCTTCACGCTGGTTGACAACACAGA
This sequence comes from Planctomycetota bacterium, assembly GCA_003670915.1. Lineage (GTDB taxonomy): Bacteria > Planctomycetota > Planctomycetia > Pirellulales > UBA1268 > BAIKAL-G1-2R. The sequence continues at coordinate 14,364 of QWQH01000096.1, forward strand.
AGAAGTAGACTCCCTCACATTCCTATCCACCGACAAGTTGGCCTACCTGACCCAAACGACTCTCTCGGTCGATGACGCCTCACGGATTATCACCCGGCTCAAAGAGCGATTTCCACACATTGTCGGCCCGCCCAAAGATGATATCTGCTACGCCACGCAAAACCGCCAAGAGGCAGTTCGATTGCTCTCGGCCGATGCCGATCTGGTAATCGTCGTGGGGAGCCGCAACAGTTCCAATAGCCAGCGACTGGCCGAACTGGCGTGTGAACGAGGCATTCCATCACATTTAATTGATGGGGCAGGGGAGATCGATCCGACCTGGTTTGCTGGTGACGAAACCGTTGTCATCACAGCCGGGGCAAGCGCCCCAGAGAGCGTGGTGCAAGACTGCGTTGAATGGCTCAAACTCCGTTACAACGCCACCGTCGAAGAGCGCACCATCCGCGAAGAGAACGTCTACTTTCCCCTCCCAAAAGAACTCCGCGCTGCTGCCTCAGTGCAGTTGCCGATGGCATAAAACACCGCGATGCCGTGTGCGCACCCGGCCCTTGTTAATGCTGAAGCTTTTTGTAGCGGAAGCGATGCGGATCGTCTGCGTCGATGCCCAACCGCTCATGCCGCTGACGCTGGTATGTTTCAAAGTTGCCCTCACAGACGTGCACGTAACCGTCTCCCTCAAACGCAATGATGTGCGTCGCGAGACGATCCAGAAACCAGCGATCGTGCGTGATCACAACAACGCAACCCGCAAAGCTAGCGATACCTTCTTCCAGCGAACGCAGCGTGTCGATGTCGAGATCGTTTGTTGGCTCATCCAAGAGCAGCAGGTTTGAACCGCATCGCAATAGCTTGGCAAGGTGCACACGGTTGCGCTCGCCACCAGAGAGCGTGCCTACTTTTTTCTGCTGATCCGGGCCCTGAAAATTAAATTTGGCGACGTAACTTCGGGCGTTGACCGTGCGCTTGCCTAATTCTATCGTGTCGTGTCCACCTGAGATTTCCTCAAACACCGTTTTGTTTGGGTCGAGAGCATCGCGGTTTTGATCGACATAGCCGATGTCTACCGTGTCTCCGATCTTGATCGTGCCGGCATCAGGTTTTTCCTGCCCAACCAGCATTCGAAAGAGCGTTGTTTTTCCGGCGCCGTTGGGGCCAATAATGCCAACAATGCCACCGGGGGGGAGCCGAAACGAAAAATTCTCGATGAGCGCCTTGTCGCCAAAGGCCTTGCTGACGCCCTGAGCCTCCACAACCAAATCGCCCAAGGCCCGACCGGCCGGAATTGACATTTCAACCTCATCCTCGCGGGCCGCAGATTGCTCCGCAGCGAGTTTCTCAAAAGAGGTCACGCGAGCCTTGCTTTTTGCCTGCCTCGCCTTGGGCGACATCCGGATCCATTCCAGTTCGCGGTCGAGCGTTTTTTGCCGAACGCTGGCCGCTTTTTCCTCCTCTGCGAGGCGGGCCCGCTTCTGTTCCAGCCACGACGAGTAATTTCCCTCCCAAGGAATGCCCCGCCCGCGGTCAATTTCCAAAATCCACTTGGCGACATTGTCGAGAAAGTAGCGGTCGTGCGTGACAGCCACCACGGTGCCAGCATACTCGGCCAGATGCCGCTCCAGCCACGCCACGCTCTCTGCATCGAGGTGGTTTGTGGGTTCGTCAAGGAGCAGCAAGTCGGGTTTTTCGAGCAAGAGTTTACACAGTGCGATACGCCTTCGCTCACCGCCAGAAAGATTCGTGACGGCCCACTCGCCGGGGGGTAGGTTCATTGCATCCATCGCAATTTCTACCTGCCGATCGATATCCCAAGCATTTTGCGCTTCGATCTGGTCTTGCACAGCAGCCTGCTCGGTGAGCAGCTTGTCCATCTCGGCAGGCTCCATCGGCTCTCCTAGCCGAGCGTTGATCTGCTCAAACCGCGTCAGGATTTTTCGCGTCGAGGCAACGGCATCTTGCACGTTTTCAAACACGGTCTTGCTGGGATCCAGTTGCGGTTCCTGCGAGAGATAGCCCGCCGTGAAGCCTTCAGCAAGCCGCGTTGTGCCCTCAAATTCAACGTCGAGACCCGCCATGATTTTCATGAGCGTGCTCTTGCCAGAGCCGTTACGGCCTAGCAGACCAATCTTTGCGCCGGGATAGAACGCGACGTTTATGTTCTTGAGAATTTCCCGCTGACCAAACTTTTTGTTGAGATCAGAAATCTGAAAAATGAAGGCTGGACCCATCGGATAGCACGGTGCTCCTTAAACTTGGTTAGCGCAACGGAAATCGCTCGAGCGTTCCAAAAAGACTCTCGGACACATTCTGGTGTATCCTAGCGGATGAAGCCACCGTTCTACGAGGGCTCGTTGCAGGGAGCGGGGCGATCCACTAATATTTCAAAGTGACGCGACCGGTCTGAAGAAGGAGATGGCATCATGGCTGCTTACGAAAATCCCGAGATGCTCGTTTCGTGCGAGTGGGTGGCTGCGCACCTCGCCGATCCGGCAGTGCGGATTGTGGAATCCAATGAGGATAGAGCCCTCTACACCCAAGGACACATCCGTGGAGCCGTTGAAATCGATTGGCAGGTCGACCTACAAAATCAAGTCTGCCGCGACTATATCGACCGCGCAGGTTTTGAAAAGCTATGCCAAGCCAATGGCATCTCCCCAGATACAACCCTCGTCTTTTACGGCGATAAAAACAACTGGTGGGCGTGCTACGCCCTTTGGGTGTTCAAACTCTATGGCCATAAGGACTGCCGAATCATGAACGGCGGCCGTAAGCGATGGCAACTCGACGGCCGTGAATGGACCGCTGACCGCGTCAACTCGCCCCATGCCCAGTACACAGCCACCGAACAAGATGGCTCCATTCGAGCGATGCGAGACGAAGTGCTGCGGCATCAGCGCACATCGAAACGGCTGGTGGATGTGCGTTCTCCGGAGGAATACTCGGGGGCCCGCCTGCACATGCCCGACTACCCCAACGAAGGTGCCCTGCGCGGCGGGCATATCCCCGGGGCGGTGAACGTGCCGTGGGCCCTTTCCTGCAACGAAGACGGCACGTTCAAGAGTGCACAGGAACTCAGTAAGCTCTACCTGAAAGACGCGAAGCTCAAACGGCGATCGCCCACCATTGCGTATTGCCGCATCGGTGAGCGATCCAGCCTGACTTGGTTTGTGCTCAAGTACTTGCTCGGCTTTAGTAACGTAAAAAACTACGATGGATCGTGGATGGAGTGGGGTAATTGTGTTGGGGTTCCCATCGTGCAAGGCAGTGCCCCAATCGGGGGCACTGCGGCCTCGCATACTCCTGCCGCTTCTGCCGACTTATTGACACCGCTCCCATGAACAGCGTTCAAAGCCGGCTCGACGCAATCATCGGCGAATGTGCCGAGTTAGACGGTCGGGAAAAATTAGAACTGCTGCTCGACTTTGCCAGCCGCCTGCCGCCGCTATCGACTGAGCAGCAGGCTCGTAAAGCGAGCGAGGATCGCCGGGTGCACGAGTGCCAAACCCCTGTCTTTCTCTGGACAGAAACGCAGAACGATGCCTCTCGGCTGATTGCGGAAGTGGCTCCCGAGGCCCCCACCGTGATGGGATTTGTGGCGATTCTGACAGAGGCTATCGAGGGTCGGCCGCCGGAAGAGGTGCTCTCGCTGCCGGACGACATCCTCGAACGCATGGGGCTTGCTGAGGTGCTTGGCATCCTCCGCACGCGAGGCCTCCGGGCGATCGTTGGGCATGTCAAGCGAAGTATTGTGCGCGGGATGGCTGGCGAATCCTGAAATACAATGGCCGAATGTTCTGAGAAAAAAGGAATTCGCAAGCGTGACTGCACGAATTATCGCCGGCATTGATCTGGGCGGAACGGCAATCAATTACACATTTCTAGATGAGCGAGGGCAGTTCCTCATCGGAGATCTCTGCGAACACCCATCCCGCAGCGTTGAGGGCCCCGAGGTGTGCCTTGGTCAGATCGCCGATGGACTGGCCATGGCAGCAGACCGTGCGGGTGTCCAACTCTCCAACACCGTGGCCGCTGGACTCGACACGCCAGGACCTGCAAGCGCTGCAGGCGTCCTGAGCCGTCGCGGATCCACAAATTTTGTGCACCCACAGTGGGCCGGCTATGACATCCGTACTGGCTTGGAGCAAAAGCTCGGCCTGCCCGTGACCTATTTGAACGATGGCAATGCCGCAGCACTATGGGGACACGTGTCGATTTTTGGCTCTGAAAATCAGTCCACGAGCATTTCGGCAATCATTGGAACTGGGCTCGGCGGTGGTGTCATCGTGAATGGCCGGGTGGTGGTTGGCGGCAATGGATTTGGCGGTGAACTTGGGCACGTGCTCATCCCATACACTGCCATCCGGGGGATCGAAGGGCTTGTGCCACACTGCAACTGTGGTCGCATTGGGGATATAGAATCGCTCTGCTCACTCACGGCAATCAGGCAGTCGCTGCTGCCTTATTTCCTGGCGAAATACCCGGAGCATCCCCTCGCTACCGCTGACATTGTCGAGGCCGCCAAGCACGTGCGAGGATTGGCGGAGCAGGGAGATGCCATGTGCAGGGATATTTTTAGAGTTCAGGCCCACGCCATGGGCCTCTTCTTCGACGAGATGGTCAACGTATTCGATCCTGATGCCTTGGTCGTTGGCGGCGGCGCTGTTGAGACATCTACTGATTTTCAGCAATGGTTTTTGGGTGAAATCCGTACTGCGATGCCCTGTCAGCGTGAAGAACAGGCTGGCATTGCGATTCACGTCATGCCTAACGGTGACACCGCCGGAGCCCGAGGCGCAGCCCTCGACGCGGTACGACTCGTGCGAACACTCACGCTCTAAACACGAGCGATTCTGACGCAACTGGCACTGCGCCCGTTATGCCACGCGATCCAGAATCGGCAACACTGGGAAACCATTTGGCAAGACCTGCGGCGGCAGAGCGGCGGCCTGTTTGGAGACCGCATCAACTGCTGCAGGTGGCGATCGCGGTGGCCCCAGAAGCATGAGCCTAGCGGTGCCGAGCAACCCCCGCAGGGATCCAAACGTGGCTTCCACCGCAGCGGGCTCATAGCCACAGTGCACCATGCAGTCTTGGCATTTGGCATTCCCGCTGGCCCGACCATACGCGTCCCAGTCGGTGAACTCAATCAATTCGTGAAACGTTTTGCAATACTCTTCATCGAGCAGGTAGCACGGTCGCTGCCAGCCAAAGAGATTGTATGTCGGCGTGCCCCACGGACGGCATTCTAAATCCCACGCACCTTTTAAAAATTCGAGGAACACAGGCGATTGATTAAATTTCCATCGTTTTGGCGCTTGGTCCAGAATACGACGAAAGAGCGATTGACTCTGATTTCGAGGGAGAAAGTGGCTCTGTTCGGGCGCTTTAGCGTAGGAGTACCCCGGGGAGATCATCATTCCCTCGACGCCTAGTTCCATCACCTCATCGAAGAATTGTCGGTATCGGGCAGGGTCGGCATCCGCAAACAACGTGGAGTTGGTTGTGACGCGAAACCCGGCTTTTCTTGCAGCACGAATCGCGGAGACGGCGGTGTCAAAAACACCCTCACGGCCGACGGCCGCATCGTGCTCTTCCCGCGGCCCATCAAGGTGGACGGAAAACGCTAGGTACTGCGACGGGGTGAAATGCGGCAGCATCTCCTCGAGCTTGAGGGCATTGGTACAGAGGTAAAGATATTTTTTGCGGGCGACGATTCCGGCTACGATCTGCTCGATCTGCGGATGTAACAGCGGCTCGCCGCCTGGAATGGAAACCATCGGTGCGCCGCATTCGTCTACGGCATGAAAACACTGCTCCGGAGTCAGGTGTGACCGCAGCACCTCTGTGGGATGCTGAATCTTGCCACAGCCACCACACGCTAGGTTACAACGAAAAAGCGGCTCGAGCATGAGCACAAGCGGATAGCGCTTGTTGCCTCGCAAGCGTTGCACAGCCACATGCCGCAGCACGGCGATTATTTGTCCAACGGGCACGCTCATGCAACTCGCTCCCTCGAAAGGCTCTGTGACTCCACCGCATTGTGCGACAAACACCACCGCGACAGGGCCATCAGCGGAAAATAAATCGGATAGTAGTGGTAGCGAAGATAGAAAACTTTCGGAAATCCCGTTCCTGTAAATTCCTTTTCCTGCCATGCTCCACTGGACGACTGCCTGCCAACGAGCCACTGCACGCCTCGCCGGGCTTCGCGCGTATCGTGCCTGCCTGCAGCCACCAATCCGGCAACGGCCCATGCCGTTTGAGAGGCTGTCGGCGTACCGCATCCGGCCAACGTTCGATCGGCATAGCTTTCTGGAGTTTCGCCCCACCCACCGCAAGGCTGTTGATGGCTGGCCAGCCAGTCAGCGCCCGCGCGAATCGCTGAATCATCCGGAGCAACACCCACTAGTCGGAGGCCTTCTATCGATTGCCACGTGCCGTAAATATAGTTGACTCCCCAGCGGCCATACCACGATCCATCGGCCTCCTGCTCGCGGCGGAGATAGGCAATTGCGCGGTCCACCGAAGGATGGCCAATTCGCAGGCCAATCTTTCCATATGCCTCCAGCACCCTCCCGGCCAAGTCGGGTGAACTCGGATCGATCATCGCGTTGTGATCGGCAAACGGAACCTTGCAGAGCAGTTCACAATTGTTGTCGCGATCAAACGCAGCCCAGCCACCATCCGAATTCTGGAGCGCCTCCAGCCAGGCTTGAGCCCGCGTGATCGCAGAGGCAACCCGCTCCAATCGCATGCAACGGACCACCGCTCCTTCCGGAAGAACGGCCCTGCGGCTATTTCCCTCGCAATCCACGGCCTCCGAATCCCGCCATGTGGCCAGTGCAATGATCACCATCGCTGTGTCATCCACATCGGGATAGAAGCGGTTGGCATATTCAAAGCACCAGCCTGAAGGCGCGGCCTGCCCGGCACGATGAGACCAATCTCCAGTGGTACGCACCTCGCGATCGAGCAACCAATCCACGGCCGCATCGAGGACCGCTGGCCCACCCCCACATTCTGGATCGCTGCAGCGTGCCAAAAGATCGGGTAAGGCCCGCGAAGCACAGCGGGCATCGACCAAGCTGCGTAGCGTGATGGCTGTATCCCACACCGGCGAACGGCAAGGCTCAATCCGCGTGGAACCGTCTGGTTCTCGCTCGACGAGTCGCTGGAGTTGACGCCAGCACTCTTGGACCTCGGGCGATGCATCGTCGCAACCCATTGCCCGCAGAGCCACAATGCTCCAAACAATCGGTGGAAAAATCGCTCCTAGCCCGTCGCTCCCATCAAACCGTTCCAGCATCCACTGACGGCATTGAGCCACGGCCCGACTCCGCAATGGCCGCAAGCCAATCGCATCGCACGCTTTTATCACACGATCGACGCCACGAAAAAACATCGCCCAGCCACCATGACCGCCGACAGAGGCCCCAGCAGGCTGATGAACCCGCCCGGAAAAAAGCTCGGCAATGCCCTGCTGAGGCTCAACCTGACGCACGGGCTGAAATGCCCAGATAAGCGAAAGCGGCACAATCATTGTGCGAGACCACGCAGACACCCGGTGGAGGTTGATGGGAAACCAATCCGGCAGAAGCACCATCTCTGGAGGCACCGCTGGACATGCCGAATACGGCATCTGTCCAAGCAGCGCCAGATAAAATCGCGTAAAACTATTGGCGGCCCACGGTCCACCCGCCTGCTGAATAGCCATCCGCGCGCGCACAAGCGGTTCGGAATCTGCCGAGTGGCAGGTGAGCTTGAGTGCGAGGTATGCCTTGACACTGGCGCTGATGTCGACCGGTCCACCAGGATGAATCGCCCAACCGCCGCCAGGCAATTGCTGCTTGAGAATACGCTGTGACGCTCCAGCCACTTCTGTCGCATCGAGTTTGCCTGCCCACGCTAGAATCAGCAGGTATTCGCTTTCTAGGATAGAGTCCCCTTCCAGGGGACCCCGCCAGTGACCGTCGGCTGATTGTCGTTGCAGCAGCCAATCGCTCGTCAGACCGATGGCATCCATGGCAGGGGCCGTGCGATCGTTACGACGGTATGATTCTCGCGTTAGGGGGGGCCTCGCGCTATTCGACCCCTTCACGATTCGAGTGCCAGTTCTTTCGGTGTCGATGGATCCAGTTACAACTGTTCCGCGCGTTGATCCTAGAGAACTCATGAGGGGCATCCATGCTCCGATCCAAGTCTTGAGACAACAACCCAGCCTGGGGAATCCAAAGCGGGTGGTGGCCCAAAAGCCAGCGATGAGCCCAAAGGCCAACCGTAGCTCAATCAAAGTCTGCGAAGAATAGAGAACGCGGGGAATACCGACAAGTGCGACCAAACGGACAGCCACCGCAAAATGCCGCCCCTGAACCATTCGATTCTCGCCAAAATGAGACGCCCCATCATGCCGGGGGGTTTGGGTTGACTCTAACGCGCCGACGGGCTCATTCCCCTGCGGTTTTCCTCGGGGAATGCAACTCGACCTCCGAACCATTCCCAACCGTTGGAAGCGAAACCACCACGTGTGTCCCATCGCCTAACCGGGATTCCAGCACAACATCTCCTCCGCTGCACTCCACAAATCTCCATGCCTTGGAGAGCCCCAGTCCGGCACCTCGGCCAGCCTCACGGCCGCTAAAAAAAGGATCAAAAGCACGACGCATTGTGGCGGCGTCCATGCCTCTGCCATTATCCACCACGCTGATCTCGCACCACCCGCTACCCGCTTGGGATGGACCGGCAGCCAGAACCACTCGGCCGCCATCTTCAACGGCTTCCAAAGCATTGACAGCAATGGCACGAACGGCTTCCTCAATCTGGGCACGATCTACGAAAGCGTTGATCGGAGTAGGGGACGGACTGTACTCTAAACGCACTCCACGGCCTGCAGCCAACGCTCGAATGGATTCAACCACAGACCCGACAAGACTACAAATATCTGCAGACGCAGGGTGGGGCCGAGGCGGCCTCGCAAAGAGCATGAGCCCGCCGATCATGTCGCGTGCTCGAAAAGACTGATCCACAATCGTCGCCAAACGCTTCCGGCGTTCCGGATCCTTTTCCTCCAGCAGCAGCGACTGCGCTCGGGTGGCAATGTTGGCCAGCGGATTGTTAATTTCATGGCCCGCCCCATAGGCTAACTCCCGCATGGATTCGAGCCGGGCTTTGGCCACGGCCTCCTCAAAGCGGGAAGCATCCATCTGCTGCCGAGATGCTCTACCAACAGCCTCTCCTAACACCAGCGATTCAAGCGGCGGCTCCGAAGAGAACGCCGTTGACAGCAACCCACCCGACATTCCCCGAAGATCTCGAATCGCACCAGACTTGAGGCTCGCCAGCCACTCCTGCCCGCGTTGCCGCCGCACGGCAGTTACATCATCGTCACTCAGCTTGACCGCTTGCGATGGCTGCGACGTAAAAGCCTCCCAGACCGTCGAACTCACAGCCACATAATCCACAGGTGGCCGCCCTCCGATCAGGAGGGATTCGGCGAGCCTTGCAATCGCAGCAGTCGTGGGATCAGCCCGCCGATGCACATCTCTGCCGGCACGTAGAGAAACCGCTCCACTTGTGTCCAAACCCTGGCCCGCATCGAGGCGGCCAGTCGCATCGTGCATCTGGATACCGCGATGCCCTGCGACACTCGCGGACACTGTGCGTTGTTCGTGATCTGCCAGCCAAACAGCCACAGCCGGATCATCCCCAGCCAGCAGCCACCAGCGATCAAGACCCGCGAGCACGGCCCGCGTCAGGCCCAAACAGGCCCGACGCGGAACCGGCAACGCAATAGCGAGAGACGCTTCCCAGCTCACAAAGAGCCAAGCAGCTGTCAAGTGATCGAAACCAGAATGTTCATTTTTCAAAACATTCATTCTGCATATTCAACACATCGACTCAACACATCAGGAACCAGCGGCAACCGATTCAATGTCCAGCAAACCACAGATGCGATCCACGAGCATCTCTGCCTCGAAGGGCTTCTGCAAAAACTCGTTTGCGCCAGAAGCCTTTAGGTCTTCGATCTTGTCAGGCTCACACATACCCGAAATGCATATGATTCGCACTTCGTCCATGGTCGAATCGCTCCGGACACGCTGGCACACTTCCTTGCCGTTGATGTCCGGCAGCATCACATCTAGGACGATCAGATCTGGACGGTAGTCCTTCACCATCATGCCGGCATCAAAGCCGTTATTGACGCTGCGAGTCTCGAAGCGGCCGTCCCGCTCGAGCACGTCGGTGATCAGTTCGACCAGATCGGAGTCGTCATCGACGACTAGAATTTTCCGGCGACCGCTTTCGAGCGCATCGGTCGGAATACCGTTGTCTCGCATGAACGTAAACAACTGATCCCGGGGAATCCTGCGGAATCGGCTCCCGGGAACTCTGAATCCCTTTAATTGCCCAGAGTCAAAACAGCGAATAATCGTCTGCTGACTGACCTTGCAAATTTTGGCGGCTTCGCCAGTCGTGTAAACAGTCTTCTGCATCTGCCTTACCACCCTCTCGCTAGCTGAAAGCAGCTAGTCAAAACGGAATCCGAGGAGATCCTCATCCACGAGGTTACCCCGAACACCTAGGCCTCCTTGTTGCCATCAAACGCACCGTCGCTGCATTCGTTGGCGTTCCACGCCAACGAACAGAATCGGGCAAAAAACGGGCCATTGTCCGCAAACAACACGCTGGGTGAGCATTGAACGGAATTCGTTTCCTTCAATCGCAACCCTGCTTGCCATCCTTGCCAGATGCCCAACTCTACAGCCATTTTGCGCATTGAGTCAATATCGATACATTCGACGCAAACTCCTTCCACGCAACGCCTTCCGCTATGCCCCCGAATCCACCAGAATTTTTTTCCATGCGTATGGCGTGCGGGGAGCGCTCTGCACGCCCAAGCCAGAAGCCGAAGAAATCCGGACCGCCTCGCGTGTCGCAACGCGTTTTTCGATCGCTTACGCGTCGGGCTTCTCCTCATAAAGTGATGGCCGTCGTGCAGTCGCCACGCGAAACTACGCCAAGGGCTCACTTGTGTGTGCAGTCCAAACGCTCCGGAAAGGCACAACGATTTCGAGAAGTTCAACCGCCGACGTGCCATTCAGCGAAATTTCCGCGACCCGGCCAAACGTATGAATGTTCCCTGCAGCCACCGTTTCTTGGGGGCTGAAAAGGGATACCAGGTGCGGGCCTAGCGTCACCTCGAGGAGGCTGACGCGATGCACTTCTCGGAGCAGGCCAGCGTTGATGAGAATTCGTCCCAAAGGAATCTGTGCCTCGCGAATGGCGGCTGCGGTAACGTCGTCCACGTGCTGTAAATCAATACGCACAATCCCATGCTGAAGCGGGTTGGCGTCGGGACCCACCAAGAGAATCTCCCGCGCATACCACGCGGCCAACGAACCGTTTGACTGCTTGGAGTCCGCGACCGCTCCGCCTGCTACTTGCACCACCTGAAGGCTCACGGGACTGCCGTGAAACCGCTCCATCGTCACGGTCATGTGGCTGTGATGGTCGAGCAGTCGCCGGTATGGCTCAGGCACCGCCGCGGCCTCCACGCTGCGAAACGTTGCGAAGAGACTGGCTGGATCGGAACAGAGGCTCGCCAAACGCACAGCACGATCAACCGCCCCGAAAGACTCGTCCTCGCTTCCACGCGGAACCCGCAAAGAAGTGTCGTTCGAGTTCGCATCCGAACGCATGCACAACCTCACTGACGCTGGAATAATTGAAGAACGAGCGATGAAACAACCAGTGCGGATTGTTGACGCTGCAAGGAACCCGGTGCAAGTCAGAACCGCTTACTGGCCCACATCACGGGACAAAGCGGCCTGCTCCGGCACAGCCAGATCCAGCAAAAAATCTAACACATCTCGCAAACTACGGAAGGGACACGTCGCCGCGGCGGCGGCTGCGTGGCTGCGTTCCTGATCGATTAACTGTGCGGCTCGGGCGAACACATCAGCCTTCTCGTAGAGCCTGCGAGCTTGAGCGACTGCTTCCGCTATTGCCTGCTCTGAAGCCATCCCTTGGTCGGCAACAGCGGCGAGATTGGTAAGGCAGTCGACATCGTCGGCTGGCAGACGCTCCAACGCCAGCGCCCACATCAGCGTGGGTCGGCCACCCAGTAGATCGCCGGCTGCACGCCGGTTGTTTTCAAGATCACCAGACCAGTCTTTGAGATCGTTGAGCATCTGAAAGCCCGTGCCAACATGCAGCGCATAACGGTCGATCGCACCAGCCGTACCCACAGCTAGGCCGGCCAGCCGGATTCCCATCGCAATGGCTGCCTCAAAGGCCGGCGACGTTTTAAGCCCGTAGATAGCGATCGCTTCCTGCGGCGACAATCGCTTTTTACCAGCATCCCGCCACCACAACTCAGCACCCTGTCCTTGGGCTAGCCGTAGGTGGGCAGCGGACAAGATGGCCACTAAATCTCGCTGCGTGATGGCATCGATCCCAGGTAAGGCCGACACGATGCGATAGCCCAGTCCAAGCATGTAGTCACCGACATTGATCGCCGATGGAATGCCGTGCTGCACGTGCAGCGTCGGTCGACCGTACCGCATCTGATCGTCGTCCTCGATGTCGTCGTGCACCAGCGAAGCCTTATGAAAGATCTCGATGGCTACCGCAGCGGCCTTCACCGAGTCGCGAATCGCCACCGGATCGATAGCCGCTCTTGAAATTCCACTCGCGGAATCCAACGACTCACCCAAGCGTCTGTCATCAACTTTTGTCTGGTTGGATTCTTGTGGCTCCGCGTCAGCACATACCGCATCAAAAGCTGCCAACGCGATAAACGGTCTAAGAAACTTTCCGCCCCGTGTTACAAATTCCCCGGCCATGCCGGCGGTGGCCTCGAGCGGCAGAAAATCTCGCTGCGAAGCAGTGCCGGTTCCCAATACAGACGAAAGCCCAAGTCGATGCTCCAGTGCCACCAAGGCAGCGGGAGTAAACATCTCTGCGGCCTCGTGCAGCAGCGGCAAGTAGTCGTCCACTGGCGCGGAGTCCCCAGCGACCCCCAACAAACCCAGGACCCACTCCACATCGATCGAAGCGGTTGGTATGGCGTCTGCGCACGAGCATGAACGATTTCCAAAAGGCACCCCTGCAAACCCGATCGGCTCAAAAGGCACCGCTGCAATCGGGAGCGAAAAGGCAGGCAGCATTGCAAATGCTTTTTCCAGATCCCGGAGTTTTGCCACTCCAAGTACGCCGTCATATTGACCCGTCAGGAGCGAGCCAATGGCACGCACTGCTTGGGATGTGGATTCAACGACCCAACCGCTCTGGCGGGCGGCCGACCAGATTGTGGCAATCGCACAACTCGGTCCACAGACTTGGGGCACATCTCCCGATCCTCGCGATTGAGCGTCGCCTTCCCTACGACTCTTTTCAGTGGCTCCGTACGGGCAATCCGGCAACAGCAGCAAACGCCTGCCTGGGGTACCCGACCGCAGACGCTCCCGCCAGTATTCCGAGACGATCGTTACCATCGTCCATCCCACGTGCTCCGGCCGGGCTGAAGCCCGACTTCCAAGCGACTCGGCTTGGGTTCTCAGACCCGCTTGCGTCTTGGACGACGGGGGCATGCCACCGGATCGCCACGAGGCCACAAGGTCAGCAGCCATCGCCCGCAAGCGTGCCCGAACGACCTTGGATTCCGGGCACGAAAGCGATGCACGCTGCCCGGGGGTGGTGGAGGAATTGTGAGTGGCGGGAGAACGGTCCGGATCCAAGGAGATCAACGACTCACGCACGAAAAACCTCAATCCAGGGAAGGCAGAACCAACTCAGCACACACTCGATCCCGAATGATCCCGAATAGAAACAGCTTAATTCTAGGCGAGCAGGCGCCGACCGTCGAGGGCGGTGGCTGGCCCCCTTACGTTGGCAGCACGAGAGGCTGCGAGCGCTCTAATACACCGTCTGGGCCGTCTGCATCAAAAAATCGGGGCAGTAAGGAATCGACCATCAGCAGGCCTTGGCGAGTCAGCACGGGCCACGGCTGAATCTGCTCCAAGTACCCATCCGCTGCGAGTCCTCGCCACTGCGCCGACCATTCCACGAGAGGGTCGATACCAAACTTGCGTTGCAAACGCTCGGTATCCAGCACGCCTCGCTTGAGCCCCAGCACAAGTTCCCGAATGAGCAGTTCCCGAGGTGTCGGACGTAGGCCCCGTTGGACGGGGAGTCGGCCCGCTTCGACCGCCTGAAGATAGTCGTTCCAGTGAGTGGCATTTTGATAGTGCACACCGGAGAGATGACCAAAGCTCGCCACGCCTAATGCCAGCAAATCGGCGCCAGTCCATAGCATGTCGCGGTAGCGGAAATGGACGCTGGCTGGATCTCGCACAAGGGTATAGCCGCTGGAAACAGAATAGCCTCGCTCTAAAAAATGATCGAATGCCCAGTTGACCCATTCTCGCTTCGTCTGCCAGTCGGCCACGGGAGCAGACTGGCCGGTCTCTTTGGCATCGTGTACGAAAACCGTATTGAACGGTAATTCCATCTGATAAATCGTGACGCTGTCTGACTCCAGATCCAGCGTGCGGGCAACGGTGCGCTGCCAGCTTTCAAATGTCTCGCCAACCATTCCTGCAATAAGATCCACATTCGTGCTGGGAAATTCTGCCGCCTTGATCCAGTCCCACGATCGCTGAATCTCAGCGGAAAGATGAGCCCGGCCATTGGCCTCCAGAATTGCGTCGTCGAAGTTTTCCACTCCCAGCGAAATACGTGTCATCCCCATGCGCTTAAGCGCTCGCACCTTCGGCTCTGAAAGCGTGCC
>QWQH01000060.1 GCA_003670915.1 Planctomycetota bacterium
CCATGCAACGGGCGGTCCAAGTGTGCTTTCAAATCAGTGGAATGGCAACAGCGCGGCGATGCCGCGGGCTTGTGTCGGGTGGGTCAATTGGTCAAAAATAGCGAAAATCCAAAGATCATTCGGGAGGGAATGGGCCTCGCTTGCCCGCATGCTGCTGCACTGGTAGTCTTCAAAGCTTCCAATCTATTGGGCGACAGCGTGCAATACCGCTGTCGTTTCGGCATTCTTATTTTAGGCAATCAAGCAGCAGAACAGGCTGAAAGAGCAGGCAGATGAAGACATTCATGGCAAAGCCCGGTGAGGTGGTGCAGCAGTGGTGGCTGGTCGATGCAAGCGACAAGATTGTCGGGCGTTTGGCGAGCGATGTGGCCATGGTGCTCATGGGAAAGCATCGCCCTACATACACGCCGCATGTCGACACAGGCGACTACGTGGTCGTAATCAATGCGGAAAAAATTCAGTTCAGCGGCAAGAAGTGGCAGCAAAAGCTCTACCGATGGTACACCGGCTACCAAGGACTCCGTTCTGAAACAGCAGAGCACCGTCGGGATCGCCAGCCGGAACTTATTATTGAGGAAGCCATTCGCCGCATGCTGCCGAAGAGCCGCCTTGGTCGCGTGATGCTCGACAAACTCAAGGTGTACGCTGGCGCGGAACATCCGCATCAGGCCCAGCAACCCGAGCATCTCGAGGTCGGCATCAAATAGTCGGCCGGCAGTGATCATTTGGATTGCTGCTCAGAAGAATCAAAACGCATTTCTATCAAACAATTTAGAGGATCACGATGGCCGTTGAGCAGAATGTAAAGTCAGTCCGTTCGGGAGAAGATGTGATTGCCACAGGCCGCCGCAAGACGGCTGTGGCTCGCGTGAGGCTCCGCGCTGGCTCCGGCACCATCAAAGTGAACGGCCGGGCACTCGATGCCTATTTCCCGTCGATCAAAGATCGTGTGCTCGTTTCAGGTGCGCTGGAACACGTGGGCAAACAGTCGGCTGTCAACGTAGTGATCACGGTCAACGGCGGTGGACTCAATGGCCAAGCAGGTGCCTGCCGACTGGGGATTGCTCGAGCACTCAAGTCGTTTGACGTGGAATTGGCCGAAACGCTTCGGCACAGCGGTCTACTGACTCGCGATGGACGCATGAAAGAACGCAAGAAATACGGCCTCCGTGGCGCTCGCCGCGGCACGCAGTTCTCGAAGCGTTAAGTTCGTACGTTTCTTGCTCGCCTGCATTGGGCCCCGAGATTTTCTGTCTCCCGGGGGGTGTGGCCGGTGGCAGGCATAATCCCTTAAACCGGAAAACTCGATACTTTCATGGTATTCTCTGTGATTGCTTCTGCCGAATAGCCGAAGGCATACTGCAGGGTGCATACTCAAGCCTGCGACCGAGGGCTTGGTTGCGTAGGCCGTGCATCCTCGACAGTCTTCTTTCCTCTGGCAAAGGGTTTGAATCCATGAACGTGCGGCGTTTTCTGACCGTTCTTCTTGTCGTGAGTGCGGGCGTCATGCCGTTCGTCTCTCAACCCACCTTGGCTCGTGAGCCGCGACGTGCAGGTATTTCTGGAACGGTGTCGGCGGCGAGAGTGCCCGACGTGCTGGAGGCCGAAACGCAAGGACTCGTGAGCGTTCGGTATATTCCAAATGACTCGCGATCGGCACAAATCATTGTGACCAACCGGTCCAAGCGGCCCGTGACGCTGCGTCTGCCCGATGCTTTTACAGGCACGCCCGTGCTGGCACAAATGGGTGGCATGGGGATGGGCATGGGTGGTCAACAAAACCGTGCCGTTTTCGGCGCGCAGCCGCAGCAGACAGCCGGCGGCGGGCTCGGCGGCCAAGGCATGAACGGGATGGGTGGCATGGGCGGCGGGGGCGGCGGCGCATTCTCGATTCCACCCCAGAAAATGCGTGTGTTTCGCGTGGCAACTGTCTGCTTGGAGCACGGGAAGCCCGAGCCTTCGAGTGGGTATCCCTACAGGTTGGCTGCGTTGGAATCGTTTTCCACTGATGCCAAGCTCGCAATTGTTATGGAGAGTTTGGGCCGGGGTGAACTTTCGCAGAAGATCGCACAGGCAGCCGCGTGGCACTTGGCCAATGGCATGTCGTGGGAAGCATTGGCCGCCGAGGCGATCGACCACGCCGGAGGGGATCCCGACGAGGCGTATTTCACGCCAGATGAGCTGATGGCCGCGCACCGCGTGGTGGAATTGGCCACCCAGCAGGCCGCCCTGAGAAAAACAGCCAACACCACCGGGAACTCGTCGGCTGCACCTGTTCAATAGCATCCCTCTTCAATTGAGGGCACCCGCCTAGAGGGCATCAGACTTGCTGACTTGCTGTGGAGTGGGTGCTTGGAAATCCAAATTCGGGCCCAACGCAGTCCCAGAGATCTGAACCCGCCCCGGCCCGCCCCACGAGAAATCAGCCATGCGGCACGCACCGATTGACCCCGCTCTCTTTTGCACCAATCGCCGGAGGCTCGTGCAGCTTTTGTCGAAAAATTCGATCGCAATCGTGCACGCGGCCGATATCCTCCCCACGACGGGCGACGGTTCGCTCAGAATCCATCCCGCGAGCGACCTCTTTTGGCTCACCGGCATCGAGCAGGAGGAGAGCGTGGTTGTGCTGGCTCCCCAGGCGACCGATCCCGCGCAGCGGGAGATGCTCTTTCTGCGGCAGCCGAACGAGCACCTCGCCACATGGGAGGGCGAAAAACTCTCTCCGGAGAAGGCCCAGCAAATCTCTGGGATCGCGAAGGTGCGCTGGCTGTCGGAACTTCCCGGTGTCGTCCATACACTCCTTTGCACGAGCGAAGCGGTATATCTCAACGCCAACGAGCACGAGCGCGCGGCGATCGACGTGGAGAGCCGCGACGTGCGGATGGCCAGACAGCTGATCGAGAGATATCCGCTGCACCGCTTCCAGCGGCTCGCCCCCTTGCTGCGCACGCTCCGGGCGGTGAAGACGCCCGCCGAAGTGGACCTCATTCGCCGGGCGGTTGCGATCACAGACGCCGGCTTGCACCGTGTCTTGAGTGTGATTCGGCCCGGACTGATGGAGTTTGAACTGGAGGCAGAAATCACCGCGGAGTTCATCCGGCAACGCGGCCGCATGGCCTACGAACCGATCATCGCCTCCGGCAAAAATGCCTGCGTGCTCCATTACAACGACAACGATCATGAGTGCCGCGACGGCGACCTCTTGCTCATCGACGTGGGCGCGGCCTACGCCAACTACAATGCCGATCTCACTCGGACCTATCCCGTGAACGGACGGTTCACGCCCAGGCAACGGGCCGTCTACGAAGCGGTGCTGCGGGTGATGAGGTCGTCGATTGCCAGGGCCACGGTGGGCACCCGTCTTTGCGATTGGAAACGGGCATCGCAGGTGCAGATGGCCGGCGAACTTGTGAAACTGGGGCTCATCACCCAGGAACAGTTTGCCGCCGATTCGTTCGAGCAGCCGGCGTGCCGAAAATATTTCATGCATGGGCTCGGGCACTCGCTCGGCCTCGGGGTACACGACATGGCCCCCGTCGACGGGCCGCTGGAGCCGGGATGGGTGATGACGGTGGAGCCGGGCATCTACATCCCGGAAGAAAGCCTGGCCGTCCGGCTGGAGAACGATATCCTCGTGACAGAAACAGGCCCCGTCGACCTCTGCGGCCACGTGCCCGTCGAGCCCGACGAGATCGAGCGACTATTGGCCAGCGCCGCGGCAACGGCATGACGGCCCATGGCCCATGGCTATCGATGAGGGCAGGTCCTGACGACCTGTTCAAATCCTTCAAGAGACTTGGCTTATGGTGCAGTCGCGCTAAGGGTGCGAACCGTACGGGATCTGTAGTAGTATTGAGCCTTCCATGAGAACGCATGCCTACCCCTGCCGGATGCCGCCACGATCGGTGCTTGTAGCGATTCTCGCGCTACTGCCGGGGCCGCTTGCAATCGCAGAGCCTGCCATCGACTTCAACCGTGATGTACGGTCGATCCTCTCGGAAAATTGCTTCTACTGTCACGGCCAAGACGGCAACAAACGTAAAGCCGATCTCCGCATCGATCTCCGCGAAGCCGCCGTCGAGGCAGGGGCGATCGTGCCAGGCAACACTGGAGCCAGCGTTCTGCTGGAACGGATTCACTCGACTGATGCAGATGTCCTGATGCCGCCGCCTTCGTCCAACAGGCGACTGTCTGACGAACAAAAAAGAATGTTGAACCGTTGGATCGCTGAGGGGGCGGAATACAAGCCGCACTGGGCCTTCACGCCACCGGTGCGATCATCTGTACCCGACGTGAAAGAGCGTGGGTGGATTCGAAACGAGATCGACCGTTATGTGCGATTCAAGCTGGATGCCGTCGGCCTAAGCCCTTCACCGGAAGCCGACAGGCCCACGCTCATCCGCCGACTCTGTGCCGATTTGCTCGGCCTGCCACCGAGTCCGGAGGAAGTGGACGAATTTGTGAGTGATCCCGATCCAGAGGCCTACGAAAAACTTGTCGACCGCCTGCTGGAGAGTCCTCATTACGGCGAACGGATGGCCCTGCCGTGGCTGGATGCCGCACGATACGCCGACTCCAACGGATTCCAGCAGGACGGTGACACATGGCAATGGATCTGGCGAGATTGGGTGGTGAAATCGCTCAATGCCGATATGCCATTCGACCAGTTTTCAATCCAGCAACTGGCGGGCGATCTGCTGCCAGATGCTCCGACACAACAGGCCACACACGATCAGAAAATCGCCAGTGGCTTCAATCGCAACCACCTGCTCAATGGCGAAGGAGGCGCGATCGCCGAGGAGCAGCGATTCAATAACTTGTTCGACCGTGTAGATACGACGAGCACAACGTGGCTGGGACTCACGATGGCCTGCGCTCAGTGTCACGATCACAAGTACGATCCGGTCACGCAGCGAGACTACTACTCCCTGCTAGATGCCTTGAACCGAGTGCCCGAGTCGGGGGCCCCCACCAGATTCTCCGCGAGAATCCGGGTGGCCCTGCCGGTGCTGGAACTTCCGAGCGAGGAGAACGAGAAACAGCTTGCCGATCTCGAAAGTCAGATGAAGTCGCTTGAGGCCGAGGTGATGCCTGTAATCGATGCAGCCTACGAGGCGTGGCGGGCCGGTCTCTTGGCTGACGGCGAGCCAGCCGATGCCGTGAGTCTATCCCCTTATCTCGCGACTCTCTTGAGAAAGCCCGTAAAGGATCGCAGCGATTCGGACGAGGCTGCGATTGAAAAGCACCTGCGTCAGCACTTCAACGCCACGGCGAAGGAAGGCGTTGTCAAAGGGCTCCCGAAGGTCAATCAGTATGAGGCGTCGAAGCGGAATTTTGACCAATTCAAGGGCGATCAGATTCCTCGAGTGATGATCATGAGCGACGCAAAGCCTCGCGAAACAAAGATTCTTGATCGCGGCGACTATCTCTCGCCCAAGGGAGAAAAGCTCACTTTCGATGTTCCGTTGTTTCTGCCGCCGCTGCCAAAAGGCGCGCCTACCAACCGGCTCGGCCTTGCACAGTGGCTTTTTCTGCCTGAGCACCCGCTCGTGGCCCGCGTGCAAGTCAACCGCATGTGGCAGCACTTCTTTGGCGTTGGGCTTGTCAAGACGGCCGAAGACGTGGGGGTGCAAAGTGAGTATCCCTTGCACATTGAACTGCTCGACTGGCTGGCGGTGGAGTTCCGGGAGCGGGCGTGGAGCCAGAAGCAGATGCACCGGTTGCTCGTGAACAGTGCCACCTACAGGCAAGAAAGTAAAGTGCGGCCAGAACACCTCGCGAAGGACCCCGACAACCGCCTGCATGGTCGCGCGAGCCGTTTTCGCATGCCGTCGATGGTGCTCCGCGATGTGGCACTGTCTGCCGCTGGCCTGCTCGACTCCCGCATTGGTGGCCAGCCCGTCTACCCGTATCAACCGGATGGAATCTGGGAGGCTCTTGCGGTCACGAAGGAACGCGATTTTACATATCCCGCCTCGCACGGCATCGACCTCTACCGCCGCAGCATTTATACGTTTTGGCGAAGGACCGTGAACCCGGCCAACCTATTCGATGCGGCCAATCGCCAGACCTGCACGGTGCGGGCAGGTCTGACGAGCACCCCGCTGCACGCATTGACAACCTTGAATGATCCAACGTGGGTCGAGGCAGCCCGCGTGCTTGCGGAAAATAGCATGAAGTCAGCAACAGAACTCGACGGGAGGCTGGCCTACGCGTTTCGCCGCGTACTTGCCCGCAAGCCGACTGACTACGAGATGGGAACGCTCCGTCGCATGCACCAGCGTCAGTTGGCCATCTCGCCAGATGTGCATGCAGCCACACAGTTGCTGAGTGTGGGCGAGCATCCTCGTGACGAATCACTCGACATCACCCAGCACGCAGCCTTGACTTCCGTCTGTCTAGGAATCCTCAACTTCGACGAAGCACTCACCCGCGAATAGAAAAAACGGGGGCAGCCACCGTTTTTTCCCCTCAATTCCATGCACACTTTGCCCACCGATCTGCCGGTTGAAAACACGCTCCGCGTCACCCGTCGGAAGCTCTTCGGCTCTTCTGGCATCGGGATTGGCTCGGTTGCTCTCGCTTCGCTCTTGGCCCACGACGCTCGACCAGCGAGCACCGACACCATCGCACGCGGTATTATTCAGGGTTTGCCCGGATTACCCCACCATGCCCCTAAAGCCAAGCGAGTTGTGATGCTCTGGCAGGGGGGCGGGCCGTCGCATGTGGATCTCTTTGATCCCAAGCCCGAACTCATTGCTCGCGGCGGTCAAGACATTCCCGAGAGCGTGCGCGGCGTTACTCGGCTCTCCACAATGTCGAGCGGCTACGCCAAGTGGCCGGTGGTTTCACCGATCAAAGTTTTTCAGAAATATGGCCATTGCGGTATCGAGATGAGCCAGATGCTGCCGCACATCGGCAGCATTGCCGATGAGATATGCCTCGTGCGCAGCATGCACACGGAAGCTGTTAACCATGCGCCGGGGGTGACATTCTTCATGACGGGTGCCCAAGTGCCAGGACGACCCAGCATGGGAGCGTGGATGAGCTACGGATTGGGGTGCGAGACAGAGGATCTTCCCGCCTTCGTGGTGATGACTTCCTCCGACAAGGCCAAGACATGCGGGCAGTTGTTTTTCGACTACTACTGGGGCAGCGCATTTTTACCGAGCCGATTTCAGGGAGTGCGATTTCGTAACACCGGCGATCCAGTGCCGTATCTGGCAAATCCTTCGGGCGTAAGCCGCGAGGCTCGCAGGACGTTGCTCGACGACATGGCGGTCATGAATGCCGCACATCTGGCCGACTACGGAGATCCCGAGATCGACACTCGCATTGCCCAGTATGAGATGGCCTATCGGATGCAGACGAGCGTGCCAGACTTGGTCGATTTGTCAAGTGAGCCGAAGCACGTGCTCGAGCGATACGGACCCGACGTGCACGTGAAGGGAAGTTTTGCCTACAACTGCCTGATCGCACGACGGCTGTTAGAACGGGGCACGCGATTCGTGCAGCTCATGCACGCTGGTTGGGATCAACACAACAATCTATTTACGCAACTGGAGCAACAGTGCAAAGACACAGAGGGGCCTTCTGCTGCGCTGGTGCAGGATTTGAAAGAACGGGGCATGCTCTCTGACACGCTGGTTGCATGGGGGGGCGAATTTGGACGCACCCCATTTGGTCAAGGCGATCCGGTAAAGCCAAACGGCCGCGACCACTTTGGCAAAGCCTACAGTTGGTGGCTGGCTGGCGGAGGCGTGAAGCCCGGCCACATCTACGGCCAGACAGACGACTTTGCGTGGAACATCACGGCCGATCCTGTTCACATCCACGACATGCAAGCCACGATCATGCACCTTGTCGGTATTGACCACACAAAACTGACATTCCGATACCAAGGCCGCCAATTCCGGCTCACCGATGTACATGGTCACGTGGTCAAAGGCATTTTGTCCTGAGTGGTAATGGCTTTACCGCTGATACACCGTCGCAGACCAATCTGACATCGCTTCACCGTTGCCAATCGCTCGCAGGCGATAGGCGGCTGCTTGGGTGGGCTCCGTATCGCTCCACGTGCGGCTGTCGGCAGAGAGCGTGCCAGCAGGCTCGTATTCGCTCCAGCCATCCGCTTGCAAGACGCGGCGCTCGAGCTGCCATGCAGTGGCGCCCGCCACGGCGTTCCATTGCAACATGCTGTCATCCAGCGTGAGTGTGGGGGCGGGCATCCATCCGGTCGTGGTGCCATTCCAGCGACGCACATGGATGGCATTGGCCACGTAGTGCGGCGTGTAGAGCACGAAGCCATCGCCATCAGGCCGCACGATGAGTTCGTGCATGCCGTCCATGAGCGGCTTGAGCACCTGCGGGCCTAGATCCAGCCTGCCTACGAGCGTGAGGTCGTCGCGCCGATAGACGAGCACCGTGAAATGATGCGCATAGGCCACGAAGATGTAATCGCCACACAAGGCCGCCCCGTAGGCCTGATCGGTCGTTCGCTTGTCGATCACTGTATTATGCAAAAGTTCGGCGGTGTGGCTGGGAGTGAGCGTGCCATTCTCGATGCGGCATCGCTGCATGAGGCGGCCGAGCGGCCAATTCATCCCGCACTCGTTGGGTTTGTCGGCAGGAAAGCCGAAGAGGAACACCTCGCCGCGAGTGGAGTCGATCTCAAAGCCGCCAATGCGTGCCTTGGGATCTTGGAGCGGTGGCGGTAATTCGTACGTCGCGTTCTCCTGCGCATCCCACTTCCACACCGGGCAGCCATGTTCGTTGAGACCGGCCAGTGCGATCTTCCGCAGGAATCGCTTTCCCTTGAAGCGGTTGATAAACCAGTAGTTGCCCGC
>QWQH01000066.1 GCA_003670915.1 Planctomycetota bacterium
CAGCTGCGAAATCACAGGCCTTGGCCAACGGCCAATCCACAAACGTTTCATTGCAGATGGAATAATTCATAGTTGGTGTTGAGCACTGTCAGCTGAAGTAAAGAGGGATCAATTGGAATGGGACGGTAGAGTATCACGGATTCCGTACGCGTGCCGCCTTGCCTGTGCGGGCCGACTCATAGCAAGCCTCTACAATCGCTACGGCTTTGCGCCCTTCCAAACCGTCCAGCGGAGGGGTCCGACCAGCCTTGATGGCGTCGAGAAAATCGATGAAATTGCGAGTGTGGCAAGCGTAGTTGATCGCCATGGGATCGGCCGCACCGCCCGAGGTGCTGCTGGCGCCGGCAAACCGACTGCGGGTGGCTTCGTCGTCGTCGGCAGTTGTACGAAATTGCCAACTCAGGAGTTGCTCCTCCAGGATCTCGGCTGTGCCGTCGCAGCCACCAAAGAGAAATCGTCGTAACTGTCCCGGATAGAGACTCGTCGCGGCCAACAACTGTCCCACAGCCCCGTTTTTGAAACGCAGTACAGCGACGCAGGTGTCTTCCACTTCCAACCGCTCGGCAGCATGCGATCGAATGGCCGTGAGCGAGAAAACGCTCTCCACAGGATTTTCTCCCGGCGCAAGGCCAGGAATCGTAGCCCCAACGATCCACTGCAGGGCATCCACGCCATGGATTGACTGGTTCATCAGTGCACCACCGCCATCAAGTAATTTCGTGCCCTGCCATCGGCCCTCTCCGTAATATGCATCGTCTCGCCACCAAGGCACGTAGCTCGCTGCGATCGCCATCGGGCCGAAGCGACCAGCCGCCGCCGCGTCACGGACTGTGCGTACCACTGGATTAAAACGCTGTGGGAAAATCGTGCCCAGCATCACGCCCGCCTTCTGCGTGGCCGCCAGCATTCGGTCTATTCGCTTGAGCGATATCTCCAGCGGCTTCTCACAGATCACTGGCACGCGCCGTCTGACCGCGGCCATAACTGCTTCGAGATGGCTGCCGGAGGGAGTGGCCACGGTGACAAAGTCAGGCTTTTCCCGACGCAGCATCCGAGCGTTGTCGTCGTACCACGTGCAACCAAACTCCGCGGCAAAAGCCCTGCCCTTCTCCTCGGTGCGGCACGACGCAGCAACCAGATTCACGCCCTCAATATCGGCCAGAGCCCGCGCGTGCAGCCTTGCGATCGCACCGATTCCTATAATTGCAGCCCGCATGCAAACGCACTCCTCATTGTTGGCTCGAGACCTGTGCTCAGGCAGGCGTGGGCTGCGTGAGCCAGACGGAATAAGCCCAGAGGATTGTGCGCGATGCAAGCCTCTTTCCAAAGGAGACCCTGTTTTTCAGGGATTGCCAGCTGGGCCGTCATCAGGAGGCCTCGAATAAACGAAGCGATGCGGAGCCATCAGCCATGAAGGGAGTTCGTGGGACTCAGACCCTTACTTCCACTGATAGAACCAATCAAACCAGCGATCCCAGAGCGGGTGGGCGTGTGGGAAGTGGCAGCCGTCATGGCTCCCGGTGCGTGGTGTGCACGGGCCGCTGTAGATCGGTCCACCTGACGGCACTCCCCGCAATCCCACAAGGTCGTAGGGTTGCGACGGCATGCTGGGATGGCACGGCGGCCGCGGCACGCACGCCGGGAGTGCCCGCGGCTCGCCGCAATCGTGCAAAGATTCCGCGCCCGTCACCCAGTCGGCGAACGTGTCGGTCCGAGCGGGGAGCATATCGGCCAAAATCTCTTCGGCTTCTCGGCCTGTCGTGGCAGGATCAATCTTGGGTGTGTTCTGCAGCGGATCTGGAAAAAGATCGGCGGGGGAACGTTTGTTTGGCTGCAGGCGGCGTCGCTCCTGGCGGCCATCGATGGCCGACGATTCAGATCGCCTTGTAGAAAGCTCATCGTCTTCGCCCAGATCGCTGCGGGCAGTATCAAAAGGCCCCGACGATTCCGTGGGCGAGTCTGCAGTCGAGGAAGGCGTGAACCCGGGGTCGCCCGGAGTGTCGATGCCCGCGAGTTGGATCGGGGGTTGGGCTGCTGAACGCTGTGCAATCCCTTGCATCATAAACACTCGCGGCACACGGCGCGGTGCTGTGGATGGCACCGAGGACGCGGTGGCATCGCTGCTGTGATCGTGCCCATCAGCGGCCGTGACAGGGATCCCACCATTGGCAGCAAACAGGCCAATGGCCAGCAATGGCGACAGAAAGATTGAACGCTCGAATGCCCTACGCCTCAAGCATTCATGCCCACGCTGCGGTATCATCTCCTGGACCCTCCCGTTGAACCAATCGGCTTCCGTACGAGATGGGCTGAAGCTGTCTTTTTGAAAGTGCCCATCGCGTGGAAAGCAGGGCAGGCTTGGCGAGCAGGGCAAACACCACTTGCAAAGTGACGCCATGCGGTGGTGTCTAGCCGGCTGTTGTCGTTCACGATCCATTCCCCCTGTTGCTTATACGCTCCCCAATGTCCATGCATCTTCCCGATCCAGTTGAGCTCGTCGATTCGCTGACCGCGGCAGGTTCGCTCGCGGTGATTGTCTCCACCGGCGGCGGTTCTCTGGGCATCGCACACCTGCTCACAACACCTGGCGCAAGCGAAATTGTTCTTGAAGCGATTGTGCCGTATGCCCGACAAGCGGTGGACCATTTGCTCGGTGGGCCGCAGCAAACCTATTGCTCGAGTCGCACCGCTAGGCGACTGGCCATGACAGCCTGGCAACGGGCATGCACGCTCAACGCCCCGCCTGAGCGAGCCGTTGGCGTGGCTGTGACGGCCAGTTTGGTGTCGCGTATTCCGAAGCGAGGCGAGCACCGCATCGTCGTGGCAGTGCAAACATTCAAAGCCACCAGCGTGGCTTCAGTTGTGCTCCAGAAAAACACGCGTTCTCGCCTCGAGGAAGAGGAGATCGCAGCGGCACTCTTCCTGGAGCAGTTCATGGAAGCGTGTTGCGAAACCTCTCGCCAGCCAATCGCTGGCGGCCGCAGCGTGGCTCATCGACTGCGGGCCAACGAGCCAGTGAAACACCAGCGAGAGGAAGCCATACCTGCGTGGCAGGATGTACTCGTCGGCACGCGGCGAGCGGTCAAGATGGAGCGGGGCACCGAAAACGCTGTCGGTTCTCTAGGCAACGCGACCACCCGGCGGCTGCTCTTCCCTGGCTCATTCGACCCACTGCACGAGGGGCACCGGCTCATGGCTCGTCTGGCGGAAAACATCGCAGAGCAAATGGTGGAATACGAACTCTCAATCCAGAACGTCGACAAGCCCTCGCTCGACTGCGTCGAACTGCGGGCACGACTGACGCAGTTCACGGATCGGGCACTCTGGCTGACGCACGCCCCGACGTTTGTCGAGAAAGTCGCACTCTTTCCAGACAGCACGTTTGTGATGGGGGCCGACACGTTCGTGCGGTTGGCTGACAAAAAGTATTACGGCGGCTCTGCCGATGCGGCTGCGCGGGCCGTGCAGCAGATCGCAGCCAACGCCCGCAAGTTGATCGTGTTCGGCCGCGTTTCCGATGGAGTGTTCAAGGAGCCGTCCCAATGGCCCATGCCGGAGGCACTCCGCGACATCTGCTCTTTCGTGTCACAGGGGGAGTTTCGGTCGGATGTTTCGAGCACGCAACTACGGCAGCCGGATGGATAAACACTCATCTCGATCGCATCGGTGAGACGGCGTATTGGCTTCGGCGAGGTAAAAGTCTCGTCGCGTGGGCTGCCGCGGCCCACGCACTGGCAGCACACATGCGAGCAGTTCGGAGCCACGGCTTTGCGTGGCATGCTCCGCTTTACACCTTTCTGGCAAGGCCTTGTCCGATACGTTCCAGTGTGGTGCTCCGATCATTCAATCCAATATGCACGCGAATCAAGCTCATGCCGGAGGTGTCGGCCAATGATTTTTCCAGTGCCTGATCAAATTCCCCCTCGGTGCGTACTTCGTAGCCTGTGCCACCGCCGAGCACCTGCGGAAGGAGTTGATACTCCCACGGATTGATGTCGTTAAAGCTCCCGTCCAAAATAATGCGTTCGGTGCCGTAGCCCTTGTTGTCGAGCACAATCACCGTAACAGGCAATTTCCTTCGCACGATCGTGGAAAGCTCCATGCCCGTCATCTGAAAAGCCCCGTCGCCCACCAGCGCTACCACCTTGAGGTTGGGCCTGGCTGTCTGTGCACCGAGCGCTGCTGGCACCGCAAATCCCATTGATGTGTAATAGGCGGGCGCAATGAATTCAGTCTGGCCGCGCACAACCAATTCGCTGGAGGCAAAGAGCGCATCCCCCACGTCGGCAATCACAATGGTGCGGTCGTCGAGGGATTCGTTCAGGCGACGCACCAGGCGGGTGATCGTGATTGGCTGATCGGGCACAAGGGTAAACTGCCCCGCTGCCACAGCGGGGCCCGTTGGGAGCGGCCGCGTGGCGGCTCGCGGCTTGGCGGCGACAAGTGCTTGCAGAAAGTCTGCAAGCAGCACGTGATGAAAGTGGTGGTGGCTGATTCGGAGTTCATCGCTCGTGGCAAAGATGCTCTTGGAAGCGTCGAGCTTGGCCGTGAAAATGCCCAAATCGAGGTCTGTCAGCAGGGTGCCCAACAGAATGACGCAGTCGCTATCTTCGACGAATCGCGTCACTTCCTCGCGGCCCAACGCCCCTTCGTAGAGGCCGATATAGAGCGGATGCACCTCGCTTACAACGCTCTTGGCCAAGAGCGTTGCAGCCACGGCAATCTTGGACGCTTCGGCCAACGCCACGACTTCGGCCTGCAGACCATAGCGGTGCAGTTCAATGCCGGCGATGATCACCGGTTTTTTTGACTGTTCGATGCGTGCGACGGCTTCGTGAATAGCCTCGGCCAGTGCGTCTGGGTCGCTCATCTGCTGCGGGCATGCGTAGGGCCGAATCTGATCTGGCACGATGGTGACCATGTCGCGAGGCAGTTCGAGATAGACCGGCCGCTTTGTGCGGTGGGCTGTGTCGAGGAGGAAATCAATATCGCGAAACGCCGTCACAGGGTCTGCGATTTCGAGGCTCGCGGCGCAGATTTTATCGAAGACATCCAGTTGCGTATGCCATTCCCGCACGCGGTGGTGGAGCAAGGGATTGTTGATACGCTCCCGGAGGCCAGGGGCGCCGGAAATCAGCACGACGGGGCTCATCTCTGCATAAGCTCCGGCAATTGAGTTGGCTAGGCTGAGGCCTCCAACGCCGTAGGTCACACAGACAGCCCCCATGCCGTTCACGCGTGCATACGCATCGGCAGCATAGCCAGCGCAATCTTCTCGCGTGCAATTCACGAGGTCCAGCGAGCTGTGCTCCAGCATGCTGTAGAAGGAAAGCACGTAGTCGCCCGGCAACCCGAAGACGTGCCTGATGCCGTAGTCACAGAGGCGGCGGATGAGGTACTGGCCAATGGAGAGTCCAGTGACGCTCTGCTCGGTATCGATAGCAGGCCGGCCTGCAGGAATGGGGTCCAAGCCATTGTCGAGGCTCGAGCTGAGGCTGATTGGCATGAAGTCATTCCTTTGGAGTTGAACAGTGAGAGGAGGGGGCCGGTTCGAAGGCGTTTGTCTGCTGGCTTTTTTTCATACCTCGTCGATTTCGAGAGGCCAGCATGGCCAGCCAAAACCCCAGAAAGGCCGCCACGCAGGCGAGCACAATCAGGGGGCGGCGGACGTCGTGATTGAGCGTCCAAGCACCCAAGGCGTGGAATGAGCCCCACACCACAATCCCGGCCATGATCCAGCGGACTATACGTTCGGCGTCAGGGGGAGGAGAAGCGTAAGGCATGCCTTCATTCTAAGCGGTCTAGAAACGAAGTGCCCAGAGAAGATGGCCCCAAAGGGCCCCCGGAACGGTCCAGATCCTTAGGGGGGCTAGAGAATCCGAACCGTTTCCGGGAGCGATTGGACGGGCGACACCGATGGAACAACTGGCCGAAAAGATATCGTTTGAAACCGCAGGAAAGCTCTGGTCTGCTCTCAAGTTCCTCATCGGCTCGAAGCGACGGCGAGCATCCATGCTGCCGCTCATCTCCGAGCGGGGCCTCACTCTGTGCCCCAGCTACCTGCATTGGGGCAAAGAATAGAGAACGTATTTTTAAGCGTCAAGGCCTCTCTTGCGGCCAATTCAGTCTCTTTTCGGCTACCGGTGGCTGTGCCAAAACCCAATCTGTGGGGGGCGTGGAAAAGGCATCAGCCCGAGAGCCTGTGGTACACGCTATGCTCCGCTATGCTTTGGGTGGCGACCTCAACGCCATGTGCCAACACCGCTGATCTTTCAAGAGTATTGAGGAGGAGTCCACAGGCATGCCTGATCCAGTTGTTTCTTCCGGAGTTGTTTCTTTGGGAGGCGCTCTTTCCGGAGCCGTCAACATAATTGCGGGGGCTGGCAATCCGCCCACCACCGAGGCTTGGCAGACGGCGTTTGAATCTGCGTTGCCCTACCGCGATTTTTTAGAACGGCACGGTACTGCCGATCAACGCAGTCGGTGGGAAGCATTTCACGCCAGAGTCTCGCTGACCCAGGCTCAAAAAACGCTGCTCGGTGGATTCGTGCGACGCATGCCCGTGCTGGTGCTGGCCGGAGCGTGGTGCGGCGACTGCGTGAACCAGTGCCCAATCTTTGACCACTTTGCGTCTGCATCGCCCACGATCGACTTGAGGTTTCTGGATCGGGATGCCCATCCCGACATAGCCGCGCATGCAAAAGTGTGCGGTGGGCAGCGGGTGCCCGTTGCGGTGTTTCTGAGTGAGGATTATTCCCCGGTTCTGTTCTACGGCGACAAGACGCTCTCAGCCTACCGTGCTGCGGCCGCGTCGCAGTTCGGCGAGAGTTGCCAGAGCGGTGCTGTGCCTCCTGCCGCTGGAGCGATTGCCGCTGTCACTGCCGACTGGCTAGATCAATTCGAGCGAGTGCAGTTGATCCTGCGGCTTTCGGGACGGCTGCGACAGATACACGGAGACTGACGCACTCGCTGTCGGGCGAGGAATCCCGATGCAGGCTCCACTCGCAAGATTCCTTGGCTCCACACCCCACCAAAGGCGAATGATCGTATGACAAGCGGCGAACGTTGGACGGTCTATCCGCTTCTCTTTTTTGCCTTGGGTCTGGCTTTTCGCGCCGCAGCGTTGCCCGATGCAAACTTTACAACAGCCACGATCGAGGGGCTCGATGCCACTCGACTGGTCTGCCGCGAGATCGTCGTGGCAGCTGAAGACGGCACGATTCTCGTTCACATCGGCCGCGTCATGGACGGTGGTGGCGGCCGAATCGAAGTGAAAGACAGCCGGGGAGTGGATGCCATTGCGATTGGCACCGGTGCCACAGGCCGTGACGGCAGCCTGGGATTCTTTGACGACAATGGAAAGCCTTCGGGGCACATCGGGGCTGAGGCCGCCGACTGAAACTTGCACGCGGCTGGTCGAGCCAAGGACTTTTGCGGCAAGGACTTTTGGACCATGGGGCCGGTCGCCTCCCCAAACACTCGTGCATCAGTGCGCCCGGCAGGGCTCGAACCTGCAACCCTCGGTTCCGAAGACCGATGCTCTATCCAATTGAGCTACGGGCGCGCGGGGAATACCATCACGATCGTAGCGGTTTTGACGGGAGTCTCAAGCAGGGGGCCGATGCTGGTGGGGTTGAGCCGGTTTGAAAACCAACACTTTTACCATGAATTCAGAGCTGGCTTTGACCGGAGTGCCTTGGGTAGCCTATTTTACGAGGAGAAAGATTCGATCTGGCGATACGCGACGGGGCAGTCTGATCGCTGGGCTGAACATGGCTTCATGGCTTCATGGGATACGTCACTCTTCGAATTCTGCACGGCGCGGACCGCGGTAAAATCTTTGACCACTTGTCGACCCCGGTGACGATCGGTCGCGAGGAAGGCAACTCGATTCAGCTCAACGATGAGCGTATCAGCCGTTATCACCTCAAACTGCAGGAAGATAACGACAAGATTGTGCTGACAGATCTGGAAAGCACCAACGGCACAAAGGTGAACGGCGAGGATATTCAGGTGCGGATCGTGCGTGATGGCGACATGATCGCCGTAGGCCGATCGCTTCTTCTGGTCGGTTCGCGTAGCGATATTGATCGTCGCATCGCCGAGATCGCTGCCAAGCTGCCGCCGGCCGACGAAGCCCGCGCCAAGCAGATGGGAGAGCGGTTGCAACATATCGCAGCGCAGCAGTCGGATGTGATCGAAGATCTGGGGGACGTTCGCAGTCCGCTCTTGCCTGGCGGGCCACCACCGCTTCCAGAGCGACTCAGCCCAAGCCAGGCGGCCGAAATGACTGAACTGCTCGACTACATTCAGGCGGTCCTCCGCGAGGCGACCGACGGAGCGGTCATGCGACCTGGCAACGAGCGAGTGGAGATCGATTTTCCGCACTGGCAAGCCGTGCTTGATCTGCAGGCGAGGCTGGCCGAATTGCTCCGCGAAATCGGCGAACCGCACTAACGCATATCTCGGATAGCTCGCGCGGCAAGCCCCGAATCCAAGACGTGGTTTGGATTCTTGAGGTCTATGCTTCGTCGCCGACGGCTGGCTTCGTCGCCGACGGCTGGCTTCGTCGCCGACGGCTGGCTCCGCCGCCGACGGCTGGCTCCGCCCCGCTCTCTCAGTGAGGCTCTCGATGAAAGTAGAGCACCGCTGGCGGGATCGGCCTGGTTTCCCAAGCCTCCCGATTCGGCAACGCCTCCGGA
>QWQH01000152.1 GCA_003670915.1 Planctomycetota bacterium
CCTTCTGCGAGAGGGCTGATCATCGGGCTGTCTCGCGCCACCACGCGGGCCCACATCGCCCGCGCGGCGTTGGAGTCAATCGCGATGTCGGTGGCCGACGTTGTCGGCGTGATGCAGCAAGATGCCGGCGTGACCATGCAGCGGCTTCGCGTTGACGGCGGCGCATGCGTCAATGACTTACTCATGCAAATGCAGGCCGATGTGATAGGGTTGCCCGTTGAGCGACCCGCGGTTGGGGAAACCACGGCATTAGGCGCGGCGCTTTTGGCCGGAATGCACGTGGGGTTTTTCGGTGGATCCGCAGCCATCGCAGAGGCGAGGCGTGTGGAGCGGGTGTTTCTCCCAACAATCGACGACGCAAACCGTCGGCGAATCCTCTTGCGGTGGCGTAAGGCCGTTGAGCGTTGCAAAGATTGGGCTTAAACATCGGACTCTGACCACATTTTGTGCAGTCTCAGGTGGCCGGTGTCAGAAGGGTCGAAAATCCAAATGCTGGCCCGAGTTTCCGGCAGTTCCATCGTCTGGCAGCCATGCGTGGTGTGCGTTAGTGTCACCCCGAGCGGGGATTGAAAAAGTCACAGCTTTAGCGGCGAAGATCGTTTGCTGAAGATGGAATTTCGGCGACGTGCACGCTGGTTGTGTAACGTTGCGGATTGGCCGCGAAGGACGTGCGAGTTTCGGGAGATGAGAAGAGATACATTCTTGATTGATAGGTCACGCCGTAGCGGCGTTGGCCAGGCACCTGCTTTCTGGCGTCGCACGCCAGCACAGGATCGTCACCGGAGAGGGCCGGAGCGTAGCGATCGGGATCGGCAAGAAATGCAGTTTGTTGCTCGGCCGTTGCGAACAGATAGGTGCGGCCGCGGTGCCGCACGCCCCACTGAGCGCGACCCTCCACCCACACGCCTTTATCGAGGAGACTCACCGGGCAGTATCCCTCGAGGCCGACTGGCATCGAGCCATGCTGATCGGTCATCGTGGCACCGGCGGTTTGATTGGCCAGAGCCTGGGTCGCAGGAGCGTTGGGTGTGGCTCCTAAAGATGGAGTGCGAGTAAAAATGCTGAACGGCTTTTGCAATGCCGCAAGGAACGCATTTGGTTTGGTTGTTTTCTCGGTCGGGCCGGTTGGAGCGGCAGCATTCGGGGCGGCCGTTGCGGTGTCTACCGTTGACGCAACTGCCGACGCACCGACTGGGGAGGCAGTGGACGCAATGCCTTGAGATGCGGCATCACTCTTGGCAACCGGGCCAGCGGAGTTGCCTGTTGCGCCCAGCCACGGCAGCAGGGCTCCGAGCGGTTTATTGGCGATGGTGGATTGTGCGGGCGCGGCGGCAGTCGATGCTGGATCCACGCTGGGCCGGTGTGCGGGAGATTTAGCCAGCCCGCTGGGAGGGGTGCCGGGCAGACTCTCCGATGGATTTTTTGGAACAGCCTTTGGGTCTGTGGCCGGGTCGGCCATGAACGGGGATTGGTGAGAAGCTGTGTCCGCTGGCCACGCCGGTGGGGCGGCGGGGAGCGTGGGCTCTGCTGCGGTGGCTAGAACTTCGGTCGCCGTGGCAGGGACTGGTGCCGAAACTGCCACCGCATTGGTGGCAAAGTCGGATTGTTCTCGCACCTTTGCGGCCACTGCTGCGATGGCATCGTTGGTAGCGCCACTTGGCATGGCCGGCCCCTTGGCCAGCGAGGCATCCTGCGCGGCACGACCGGCTGCCGCAACGAATCCAGCGGAGGATTCCGGGCAGTCAAACTTCGCGAGCACGCGCTCGTCTAGGTCGATTACGCAGGCGGTGGGCAGATGCGAGATACCCATTCGACGCGTGATTTCTGTATGGGCATCTACGTCGAGTCGAAGCGGTTCGAAGCAGGCTGTGACCAGTGCGATTGCCTCCTCGGATGCCAGCGATGTTTTTTCAAGATTCGTGCTCGCCTCGCTCCACTGTGCAGTAAATACGACCAGCACAGGCCGATGGCTGACGAGCGAAGCGGCTTTTGCCTCCGCCAGATCGACATGCCACGGCACGCCGGCGTGAGCTTGGTGGGCTCCGATGCACTGCCAAGCGAGGCTGGCGATCAGGCCGGCAGCCACACCCAAAAGAGTGCGTGGCACGCCATAGCGGTGGGGGGGCTGCATGCAAAACATAACGTGGCCTCAAAGCGTAGGGGGCGAGATCTGTTCTGGATGTATCGGTCAAAACAGTTGTAGGAGTTGCGTTTAATCAACCCGGGGTTCCGTGAAAAAATGGCTGCCTAATGGCCTGCAATTCGCCAGCCTGCCCAGGTTCTTGGTCGATGCCCACAGAAAAAGTCGTTCGGGGCAGTTTTCCACGTTGACGGACGCTGGAGACGCCGTTGGATTTTGGGGTCGACGGTCGTCGCTTCGTGCGGCGGCAGACGCGTTTCCAAGCCTACAAGGCCTTGCCGTTGTGGCTGAGTTCTGTTGCCACGCGACTCATTTCAAGCCCCGATTTGCTCGTTGAATGGCGTGGCTTGACAAGTCGTATTTGCTTTTGCATACTTGGGATCAACCGTTGGATCTTTTCAGATTTCGAGGGGTTTTCAGAGATTCGTTACGTTTCTAAAAATTCCTAGAGTGTGCTCCAAGGGTTTGTCTGAGTCGCGAGATTTCCGTAGGGTTGCCTTTTCACAGGCGTTTATCTCCACAAACTCTTGAACGAGCCTTTTGTGGAATGGTGGGTCGAGCTTCGGCTCCCTCGCATTGTGTTTTCCGATCATTTCAGCAGTCGGCTTTCATCAGTGGGCCTCGAAGAAGTGGGCCTTCGGGAGAGGGTCCGTTATTCGACGCTTGTCTCAGTAAGCTCAGCTCAGAAAGACTTAGTGAAGAGTGGTGTGATCATTCGCCGTGGGCGAATGCGCATCAGTTCTCGGTTCCATTTCTTTTGAAGAGTGCGTTGCATCTATGGCGAAGCGGAGGCGATCTCGGTCGCATGGCCGACCAGGCTTTGGAGGCCAAGGACAGGGCTTTGGAGGCCAAGGACAAGGCTTTGGAGGCCAACAAGGTGGCGGATACGGCCCTGGCGGCGGCCAGCAGGGTGGTCAGGGTGGCCAGGGTGGTCAGGGCGGCTACGGAGGTCGACGGCGCGGCGGGTATCGTCGTGGCGGTGGCGGTGGCGGTAGCGCTCCGGGAAGCGTGGCTGGTGCGGGAGCGGTCGGCATGGACGGGGAAGGCATGCGTGCCCCCGAAATGGAGTCGGACGTAACTGAAAATGGCGAGCCGATTCCGCTCGAGCTAGGCAGTGGCGTGCTAGAAATGCACCCCAACGGCTACGGATTTCTTCGCAATCCCGAATCCAACTACCCGCGTGAGCGTACCGATCCATTCGTGCCCGGCACGATGATTGAACGCTACAAACTTCGCGAAGGGGTTTTAATCAAGGCAATGGTGCTGCCTGGCCGTCGGCAGCAGGGCCCTCGTGTCAAAGAGATTCAGGAAGTCGAGGGTATGCCGCCCGACGACTACGTCAATGTGAAGTCCTTTGACCAACTCACGCCCATCAATCCAGAAACATGGCTGCGCCTGGAAACAGGCCAGCAACCGCTTACGACCCGTGTCATGGATTTGCTGACGCCTCTAGGGAAGGGGCAGCGAGCCTTAGTTGTGGCACCGCCTCGTACCGGGAAGACGATCCTCCTGCAGCAGGTGTCACAAGCCATATCCACCAACCACCCAGAGCTCACGCTCGTGATGCTTTTGGTTGACGAGCGGCCCGAGGAAGTGACGGATATGCGGCGAACCGTGAAGGGTGAGGTGGTCGCCAGCAGTTTGGATTGCGATGTCGAGAGCCATGTGCGGCTCTCGCAGCTCGTGATTGAACGCTGCAAGCGGATGGCCGAAGCCGGTAAGGACGTTTTTCTCCTGATGGACTCGATTACCCGCATGGCTCGCGCCTTTAACAAGTGGGTCGGCAACACTGGCCGCACGATGAGCGGCGGCGTCGACATCAAGGCATTGGACATCCCCAAGAAACTGTTCGCCACCGCCCGTGTGTTCGAAGAGGGCGGGTCTTTGACGATTGTTGCAACAGCCCTCATTGACACTGGCAGTCGGATGGACGAGCTGATCTTCCAAGAGTTCAAGGGCACTGGAAACATGGAACTTGTGCTCGATCGAAAGCTTTCTGATCGACGCGTCTGGCCGGCTATTGATATTTCCCAGTCGGGCACACGCCGCGAGGAAAAATTAATCGATGCCGATACGCTCCACGCAGTGGGCATGCTCAGGCGGACGCTTTCGAGCATGCATCACGTGGATGCGATGGAGCAGCTCACGAAACAGCTGGCAAAGTTTAAGAGCAATCGGGAATTTATCTCGCTGATTGCGAGCTCCCGTGCGAATGACTGAATTCGGATATGTCGCGATCGAATGTGATGCGTCAGGGTGTGTCTGTGCAAGCCGTGTTGAGCCGCCTGAGCCAATAGGCGTGCTGGGGATCTCCGCAGCGAAAAGCGAACACAGCATCAGGCAAAGGAGTCCCACTTGGATTCACCGACCGTACACGAACCAGAATCGCGCCGTCATGGCGACGTTCAATCGTGATGCGATCATCAGGAATGTGGGCGGGATCGGTCGGGGAGGGCATCTGGCTGGCTCAGTGGCGGGAAGGCGGGCGTTGGTGTGCGTGCTACGAGCAAACGCGAGAGGGCGTGGCCTCGCAAAGTCAAGCACTCCCACAAAGTATGCCCATACAATCCAACGGTTTCCAGAGGGGTTTGGAGCGAAGCCATCGCCAGACTTCCGGGTCGCTTTGCAGACAGGCTGTGCTCAAGTCATGACTCTTTTGACACCCGTTAAAAATCGGCCGTATACTGTCAATTCTACGAATTTCTGCCTTCGGAGCGCACACGCATGACGCCTTACGCGTCGCTATCGGACGACTTTTACATCAATATGAATCTGGCCACGGAGATGGAATTGCCTGGCCAGCGTGAGACAATCCTGCACTTCTTTGAATGTGTGCAGAAGAAGTATCCCACGATGCGGAAGTTTTATTGTCGTGACAAGCGAGATTTTGTTCTGGAAGAAGAGAAAGACCGAGGTCGGTATCGCTGGGCGGCAGTGGAGTCGAAGCGGCTCTGCTCTGGTCAGGTCAACCCTCCCTCGCTCGACGCTGTGCTGGATCAGCATCGACTCGTCCTAGAGTTGGCTCCAGCACTCTTGTCAATCAGCCCCCTCGATTGCGAAGCACTCGACTTAATGTTTGGTTTTGATTTTGCCTTTACGGGGAATCACAATGCCCTCTTAGCCGAGGCTCTCGGTGTGGGGCCAGCGATGGATCGCGTGGCGGAACTGCCTGGCGGCCGTGTGATTAACTACGAGCCATCGCTCACGATCTCTCTCGACGAGGATTGCCGGGTGCAGGTTCGGGTGAGTACAGAAACACGAACCAATGCATTTCAGGTGCGTACCGGCGAATTTGTCGAAGAACAACTGAGCGTTTATGTGACCGCACGTCAGTACGGCAGTCTGGATCCACACACGACCTACGTTGAGGCTATTGATCGGCTGGCTCTTCTGGCTCGCGAGGTGGTCGACACATGCGTCGTCGAGCAGATCTTGCGTCCGCTGGCACGTACGATTGCGTTGAAGTAGGGCAGGCGTTCCCGAGCTTTCGCCAGTTCCGTTGCGGGCAACCGTGCCGTGTGTTGCCGGAGGAAAGTGGCAACGCTGCAACTGACTCCGGAATGGCAGAAGTCTCCTCGCGGTGGCTTTTTCTCTGCAGGGTTTCGACGCCGGGTCCTAGGCCTTCAACCAAGCAGAAGGACGGACAAGGTGGCTAACGGCCGCTGCGATGCTGGTCTCGAGGAGGGCCGGAATCTGGCCTCGGTGACCGACTGCGGGCATCGAGGTTCCCGGCGATGACGATGCCGATCGCTTCCACCCAACTGGGTACGTCAAGCACGGAACTGAGACCACTCTCGGCCAGCACATCGTCGTCATCGGCGTGGCGGTTTTCTCGGCGGGGCGAACCATTGTTTTCTGCGGCGTCCTCGATCCCAAGGAAATCCAGCCCCTCATCGTCCTCGTCGTAGCCTCCTGCTACCGGAGCGAAGTCGTCTCGGTTGCCGCGAGGAAAGCCGGTACTGGAACTGGAGCGTTCTGCGGCTGGCCGTCCACGTCCGCGACCGCCGCGGTTTCGTGACGAATCGGCACCGTCTCGCGAGGATGACCCAGCAGCACGAGGGCCGGCAGAGCGAGAACTGTCCCCACGTCCACGACGGCGAGGACGATCTCGTGATTCACTCGAACGGCCAACGCCGGATTCCGAGCGTCCTGACTCGCCGCGATTTCTGTCTGTATCAGCCGGGCGTAGAGCGGGCTTGCGTGCGCCATACCCCGACGGGAGTGGCTCCTCCTCAGATCGATTGTTGTCGCCGCGGTTGGGTGCGGGGAGGCCATCGCCTTCGCTGCGTGGAACGCCCCGACTCGCAGCGTCTCGATCACCCGGTAGCTGATCCTCTGGCAGGCGTTCGCGAGTGCCTCCCGAACGGCGTCGTCCGCCTCGGCGGCCACGTCGGCGTCGACGAGGCAACCCGTCTGCGTCGCGTTCTCCCAACGGTTCGCCGTGCGAGCCTTCTACACGATTACCGTTGTCGCGTGTGTTGTCTTCACGCTCGCCTCTACCCGAGGATTGTGCGTCGATGTCGTTGAATTCTTGTCGGGCAGAACCGCGGTCGCCTCGATCGTTTCCCGACAATTCGCCAGACTCGCGGCGGGGTGCCGCTCCATCGAGGCGATCATCGCTGGTCTGCTCGCGGGAACGCTCGGTGCTGTTTTGTTGACGAGGACGGCCGTCGCGTGCATCGCCCCGCCGATCGTCTGGGCCCCGTTCGATGGCCGCTCTATTATCTGTGGCACTCTCTCGACTGCCGGTACTCTCACCCCGGTTCTCGTCGCGTGGCCTCGCGTCGCCGCGATCTCTGCCTCCTCGTCCACGACCACCACGGCGGCCACGTCGCCGACGTCCTTCGCCCTCCGCTGCACCTTCAGGTCCGTCTCGACGGGGTTCATCGCGTCTGGATTCATCGCGACGGGGTTCATCGTTTCGGGCTTCGTCTCGCCTGGGTTCGTCGGCTCTGGGTGCGTCACGCCTGCCGTCGTCTCGTCGAGGTTCATCGCGTCGGCCTTCGTCCTCAGTCCGACGCGGCGGGCGCTGTGCAGTGTCGCCAAACGCACGTTCATCGGACGTGCTTCGGGAGCCAGTATCGGATCGCGATGAGCGATCTGTGCGGTCGGATTCGGCTGGCCTAGCAGCAGCAGGCCTCGCACCAGACTCGGCATCCATGCGAGGTGGCGGGCTTGTATCTCGAGCCTGTGCGGGGGGTTGTTCGCGAATATTTTCAAGGCCCAGTTCGCCGGCCACGTTGCCCCAGTTCGGCGTCGCAGGTGCTGCATGGGTGCGAGGCGTTTGGGCGGTGGGCTTGGGAGGCTGTCGTGGGGGTACCGCTTGGCTCGGCGGGGACTCGGGCTTTGGAGTGGCCCCGAGAGAGTCAGCCAGCGATGCCCATGGATCTTTTGCTTCCGACATATGCTGTTCCAGTCTGAGAAAATCCTAGGGTGCGCGATCAACGCAGCCACACGGCTTGCGGTGCGAGAATACCAGAATTCGGGAGCCCAGTGGCAGTCGAGCAGGATCTTTCGGCTGGAAATCCAAACCCGGATGGCAATTTGTCATCCGGGTTGGTTTCAGGCAAGGCCCAGATTACGGCTTTGGAATCGAGATGGAGCGGATCATGCTGCCGTTGTCGGCCACGTCAAAGAGTGGCCGATAGGGACTGGCGAGGCTCCGCCGGGATCGGCAGGCCGGGTAGTAGACAAGATTCACCGACACGTTCCACGCCTGTTCGGAGTAGCGAATCGTGCCTCCTCCTGGTGGTGGCAATACGACGGTCTGGGATGGTCCTGGGATCACATAGGTGAACGTCCCTTCCATCGCCAAACTGCGTGTCATCGGGGCCCGCAAGAGCGTGCCTATGATGCCGTCGCTGGAGCCGGTGGCACCGCCCCACACTTTCCATTCGTTGGCATCCCCAAACTGCATCCGATAGAACGCGGTGTAGAGATCCAGAGTACTGGCAGAATTGGTAGGAGCAGTCGAGGTGCTGCCAAAGATTCCGTTGGTATCCGCCACGTTGGCCGCCCCCCAGAAACCGACCTCGTGGTAGCCCCAGACGTAGCTGAGTTCGCCACGCACCTGCGACACGTCGACGTCGTCGTACCAGTTGTCGCGAAGATAATCGTAGACGACTCCACCCTGGAGGCCTCGGCCCTCAAAGGCCCGCGTAAAGAAACCGGTCGTCAAAAAGAATTGATTGCGGGCGTTTTGCTTGAGCAGCGTGTCGCCGCTAGCATTTTTCAGCTCAGTCGACTGGAAGTTGGCTTGCACGCCCCGCACGCCAAGTTGCCAGCCGATACCAAATGCATTCCAGAACGGCATCGACCAGTTGGCATATTCGTTGGTGCCGTAATTGCCGTGCAGACCCAGATTCGTTGAATTCTGGAACGACGTGATACCAGCACTGGCGGTAAAGTCGCGGTACCACCTCCATCCGTAATACGGACGGCCAAACCGGCGAAGGTACGCACAGATCCGTCCATCGTGGTATTCCCACATAGGAATGCAACCGCACGCCTCACCGTCTTCGCAGGCGTAGGGATCATCGTAAGGGGATGGCAC
>QWQH01000067.1 GCA_003670915.1 Planctomycetota bacterium
GGGCAGCGGAGAACTCATCGCCACAACGACTGTCGGCGCAGAAGCGGGGTTTCTGCTCCTCTGGCTGATCGTCGTCGGCTGCGCGATCAAGGTAGCGGCGCAGATTGAAATCGGTCGCACAACGCTCACTTGGGGCCGCACGCCACTGGATGCCTTCGACGGCGTGCCAGGCCCACGCTTTGCAGGACTAGGCTGGATCTATTGGAGTTGGGCGGTGATGACACTGCTGATCGTTGTGCAGCAGGGTGGCATTCTGGCAGGCGTTGCTCAAACACTCGCCGCAGGCATGCCTGTCACGCGCGCCGGCCGGGAGTGGAATCAAATACACAACGAGGCTGCTGGCATGCTGATTGCCGAAGCTACTGCCCGCCGCACTGCACACAACGCAATCGCTTCTCCACAGTTCGCAGCCGACACACCGTCGCCGAGCGTCCGACTGGCCACGCTGAACGCCACAATCGCCTCGCTCAAGGTGCCTCCAGACGAAACGATCTGGGCCGTTGCCGTGGGAGGAATCACATCGCTCCTGCTGGGGATGGGCCACTATCGTTTGATCGAACGCGTGTCGATCGTGCTGGTCGGCACGTTCACGCTCGTCACGCTCCTAGCCCTCCTCATGCTGCAGTTGGATCCCGCGTGGGCAATCTCCTCGTCAGAGCTTGCAAGCGGCCT
The DNA here is from genome assembly GCA_003670915.1 of Planctomycetota bacterium. GTDB lineage: Bacteria > Planctomycetota > Planctomycetia > Pirellulales > UBA1268 > BAIKAL-G1-2R. Next base: position 673 of record QWQH01000067.1, read on the forward strand.
GGTGCCCTCGATCCCGCCAGCCATCGGCGGGCGATCGCCGATGATGACGGCACTGGCGGCTTTTGGCATTATCGGGGTGGGTGCCAGCGAGTTGATGATTTATCCCTATTGGTGTCTCGAAAAAGGCTACGGCGAAGCAGTTGGCCCTCGCGATCCATCGCCAGCATGGGCCCACCGCGCCCGCGGGTGGATGCGGGTGATGCAACTGGATGCGTGGACCAGCATGCTCGTCTACACCGCAGTGACCATCGCCTTCTATCTTCTAGGAGCAGCCACGCTTGGGCGGCTGGGACTGCGGCCGGCCGGCGGCGAGATGGTGCGCACCCTCGGTGCCATGTATGCCCCTGTGTTTGGCCAGTGGGCGGCCAGTTTATTTTTGGTTGGAGCATTTGCTGTGCTTTACTCCACGCTGTTTGTGGCCGCAGCCGGCAATGCCCGCATGGTGACAGACGGACTCATTCTGGCAGGCCGAGTGGCGGGAGACGATGCCAGCCGCAGGCGATGGACGCGACGGATCTCTGTGGCCTGGCCACTCGGAGCGATGGTGCTGGCCATTGCGATTCGAGAGCCGGTGGGCATGGTGCTGGCCAGCGGCGTGGCACAAGCCATCATGCTCTCGGCGATCGGCGTGGCTGTGCTGTTCTTTCGCTACTGCCAACTCGACGCTCGCCTCATTCCATCGCGAGCGTGGGATCTTCTGGTCTGGATCTCTTCGGCGGGGCTGATCGTGGTGGGCCTGTGGACGCTGTGGGAAAAGCTCTCCTCCTGCATTTCCTTCTCTCTTACGTAAGATGAGGCCACTGGCATAGAATCTTTCTCGGTAACGGCACGATCCATGCGTGCTCACTTTTGCAACGCTCTTTGAGGAGACTCACATGCCGCGTTCCAGCCGCATCCACCGCAGAGATATCCTGAGCGGCGGACTGCTCGCAGGCACCTCAGCGATTTTTGGTTCGCTGCCCGCCGTGCAGGCTGCCCAGCGGCCGTCAGCCGTTCCTGCTCGCTGCCTGCGAATCGCGCATCTCACCGACATCCATTTGCAACCGGAGCTCGCGGCTGCCAAGGGGCTCATCGCCTGCTTTGAGCACGTGCAATCGCTCCCCCAGCGGCTCGGCTGCGAAGGCCCCAACATCATTCTCACCGGCGGCGACACGATCATGGACGCCATGGCCGCTGACGTGGCTCGCACACAACTGCAGTGGGAACTCTGGAGAAAAATTAAGGCCGATCACTGCGGCATCGAAGTCCAAAGCGTGGTCGGCAACCACGATGTCTGGGGCTGGACCAAAACAGCAGCCCGGGCCACCGGCGATGAACCGCTCTACGGCAAGCGATGGGTGTGCGACGAGTTTGGCCGCGACATGCCCTACAAGAGCTTCGATCGAGCCGGTTGGCATATTGTGATTCTGGACAGCATCTTTCCGTTTGAAGAAACCTATATCGGCAAGCTCGACGATGCGCAGTGGGACTGGCTCGAACACGATCTAGCCGCGGTGCCCCCGGCCACACCCACGATTCTTTTTTCTCACATCCCGATTCTCTCTTCCACGCCATTCACCACGGTAAAGCCGACTGCTCCGCATGCTACCGACAAGCCTGTGTATGGCGTGGAGGGAAGCTACGTGCACGTCGACATCGGTCGCTTTCAATCACTTTTTGCCAAGCACCCCAACGTCAAAGCCTGCGTCAGCGGCCACATGCACTTGGTCGAGCAAATTGACTTTGCAGGCGTGCGGTATCTCTGCAACGGCGCGGTTTCGGCAGGCTGGTGGAAGGGAAAACACAAAGACACCGACTTCGGCTACGCATTAGTCGATCTTTTCGACGATGGCAGCGTGGAGCGTCGCTACATTCCCTACGGCTGGACGGCCTCCACGTGAACGCAGATCTTCGCCCCGACACCGAGCCGGCACAGCACCCCCGTTGCCGGGATGACAGGCCGACGATTCGCATCCGGTTTGTCGATTTCTGGGATAGCTTTGACCCATGCGACAACGTTTTTACCCGCATCCTGGAAACGCGGTTTGCGCTTGAGCACTGCGACGAGCCGGACTTCATCGTCTATTCGGTGATGGGTGGCCGCCACAAGAAGCATCTACGGCACGACTGCGTACGGATTTTTTATACCGGCGAAAACATTGCGCCAGACTGGAATACCTGCGATTGGGCGTTTACTTTCGAAGAAACTTCGCATCCCCGGCACTACCGCCTGCCCCTCTGGGGACTCCACGCCGATCCACAGGAACTCGTGAAGCCAGCGGCCTACGACCCCGCCGCCGTGCTGGCGCGAAAAACAAAGTTTTGTGCGTTTCTGGTCTCCAATCCATTCTGCCGAACGCGAAACGATTTTTTTCGGAAGCTTTCTCGCTACAAGCCAGTTGATTCCGGTGGAAAGGTGCTCAATACGCTCGGCCACGGCGTGAGCGATAAGGAGACATTTCTGGCCGACTACAAGTTTACAATTGCCTTCGAGAACGAATCACATCCTGGCTACACGACTGAAAAAATTATCGGTCCGATGCGAGCCGATTCGATTCCGATCTACTGGGGCGACCCCTTGGTTGGCCGCGACTTCGACACAAGGAGCTTTCTTTCGGCCCACGATTCGCAATCGCTCAATGAACTCCTGCAGCGAGTCATCGAAGTCGACAGCAATCCCGACCTCCACCAATCGATTCTGGCCGCCCCGTGGTATCGCAACAATCGGGTGCCACCGGGCGTTCATCCCGCCGCCATCCTGGATCAGTTCACGACTATTTTTCACTCGGACGTGCTGCCTGTGGCCCGCACCAAGAGCTTGGGCCGTCTGGTGGGGTTGGATCGCCTGCCCAAAACACTGGCTAGCATTCGCCGACGCTGTGGCATCAAATACCGCAAGCTGACGCGAAACGCATAGCTGCCTCGGCTTTCCAAATACGTCGCTCCCTCGTCCTGCTCGCTCACCCCACAGGAACATCGCATGTCACACGTTGATGGATACGTTACGGACGTCGCCTACACCCCCGGCTTCTATCCCAACTTGGCGCCTGTCGCGATGCGGTATGTGGCGTCGCTCAACCGCGTGGTGCCGCCGAAGGTGGCTGACGGCTTCCGCTACCTCGAACTGGGCTGTGGTTTGGGGCGTTCGCTCACGACCCTGGCAGCGGCCAATCCCAATGGGCAGTTTGTGGGTGTCGATGCCAACCCCGATCACGCCGCAGCAATCCAACGGGATATCGCCGCAGGCAAGCTCAACAACGCCCGCGTGATCAAGTGTGATTTCGGGCACGTGCCAAAAGACCTCGGCACATTTCAATTTATTGCGCTGCATGGCGTGCTGAGTTGGGTGGCGCCGAATGTGCGCGAAGAGATTTTATCGATCGCAAAAGAGCATCTGGCCCCCGGTGGCTTGCTCCTTGCAAGCTACAACGCCATGCCAGGCTGGGCCCACCTGCAGCCGATCCGCGGCATCCTTCGGCAGTATGCACTGCTGCGCCAAGGGGATAGCGTGCAGCGACTGCGAGACGCGCTTGCGTATCTAGTATTTATTCGCGACAAGCACGCCAAGTACTTCGAAGACAACCCCCGTGCAGCGGCCTACGTAGACACCCTGCTCAAGCAGGATGTGAACTACCTCGTCCACGAATTTCTCAATGAGCATTGGACGAGCTTCTACTTTGCCGAAGTATCGGGCATGTTTGGCGGAGCCGGGCTCTCTTTTGTGGGCAGCCTGCCTGTGTTCACCAACTTCTGGGATCTCTGCGTACGGCCGGAATTTCAGGAACTCTTTCGCACGACGACCAATCGGCTCGTGACGGAAGCGCACAAGGATTTCTGCGCCAACACAGCGTTTCGCTGGGATCTCTACGCCAAGGCCCCCCGCATGATGCCCGAGGTGGCCGATCGGTTGCGCGACGCAGACGATCTGTTCTTTCGCGTGACGAGGTCCGGGATCACGCTGCCATATCAGGCCAACCTAGGCGTTGTGACGTCCACGGTGCAGGGGCCTTTGTACCAATCGCTCCTGGGATTGCTGGCACACAAGAGCCTGCGACTGTCCGAGATCCTGGCGGCGACTGAAGTGCAGGGAACACCGCCGGCCGATCTGATGCGGGCCGTCGACGCTGGCGTAGCAATGGGCCTCTTTGATGTGACCAGCGGACCGGTGAGCGATGCTGCGGGCGACGTGGCCAACGCGATCAAGCTTTCCAGTGCCTTTAACCACGCGATGCTCGGCAGCGATTCGCTCAGCGGTCGACCGGTGGCCTTGGCCAGCCAGGCGACTGGCACAGGCCACACCCTCGGCGATTTTGACGCTGCGATTCTGCACGAACTCGTCGAGCGTGGCCGCGATGGCCTTTCCGAACGGGTTGCAATTCGTCTGGCCACCAGCGGCCGGGCCCTCCAGCAAAACGGCCAAGCCGTGAATGCCCCCGAAGAACGGGAAAAACTCGTGGCCCAGGCGTGCACCGCTTTTCTGGAAATCGGCCTGCCTCAACTGGCTCGCCTTGGGATCGTTACAAAAGCGTAGGCAGACACGAACGCGACGCGTACGAGGGCTTCGTACTCACCCGTGCCCATTAGCGGATCGGAACGAGCGGCGGGTTGACAACATTTGGCGGAAGCGGTGTGCGCGGGGCCACTGGCTGCACCGGCACGACCTGCACGGGCACCGCAGGGATCAACGGTGGCTGCGCAGCCAAAACGGCCGCTGGTGCTGCCACAGTGGCCGGCCGGGATCGGGCGTTGAGATCATCCACGAGTTGCTGCACCTCGGGCCGCATGCCCAACCCCCGTCCTTGAAACACATCCGTCGGCGTCACACCAAAACGCCCGTAGAGCATCGAATCGGCATTGTTGTCGACCGAGAGATCGCTGCCGCCGAGCGACACTCCCAAGAATAGTCCGCGACTTCTGGCATAGGAATAAATCTCGGCGCCCAGCCGAGCGTCTGTGCCCGCGTTTGTTTGCATGCCCACAGGACCAGCGGCAATCGACGCATCCGCACCGAGCGTGACCTTTCTGCCGGTCAGTATTCCCTCCAAGCTGCGGGGCGTGGCAAACACCAAAACGATATCGGCTGCCTGCACGCCCGCTTGAAAGCCCACGCTGCCACCTCCCATCGTCACCATCACTGGCGCACTCCACGTACGGTCGGGCTTCCGTACGTGCAGCACTCCCTTGCCGTAATTGACGCCAAAGATAAAGCCACCCTTGATCATATTTGGAAAGATCGCGATGCCCTCGGCCGCTGCCAGCATTGCCGGCGGCATCGACTCAAGCGGGATCGCAAAAAACTGATCCAGTGCGTTGCGTGCGCCCACCACAGTCTGCACTTCCTGTTCGGCATACGGCATTTGCAGCTGCGCCGAAGCGGGCGCCGCGATGCAAAGCCACAGGGCACAGCAGAATCCAGCTTCAAGCCGGTAGAAGTGAATCGATTGCATAGCGAATCCTTTCTTTACAAAAGGTGAGGGTCGCTCCAGCCTATCCGGCAGGCTACCTACCGGTCGATTCCAATTTTGCCACCCTCCCGGGCATTACGCACCGAATCGGCCGTGGGCCTCGAGCAGCAATGCTTCTGTTTCATCCCAGCCGATGCAGCCGTCGGTAATCGAAACGCCGTATTGCAACTCCGCGCGGTTGCTGTTCACAGGCTGGCTGCCTGGATGGATGTTGCCTTCCAGCATCAAACCCACGATTGATCGATCGCCCGCCACCCGCTGTTCGACGACGTCGCGCCACACCACCGACTGACGGCGGTGATCCTTGCCGGAGTTGGCGTGGCTGCAATCCACGATCATGCGGGCCGGCAGTCCAGCCGCCTCCAACCGCTGCCGCGCTTCCTGGAGAATCTCAGCGGAATAATTGGAGCCGCTGCGGCCGCCCCGCAGCATCAGCACGCCCCAGGGATTGCCTGTCGTCGACACTACGCACGTGCCTCCCTCGTTGTCGATGCCCAAAAAACTATGCGGCGCGCGGGCCGACTGCATTGCGTCGACTGCTGCCTGCAACGATCCGTCGGTTGAATTTTTAAAGCCGACAGGCATCGACAGACCGCTGGCCATCTGGCGGTGAGTTGGAGATTCTGTCGTGCGAGCACCGATCGCGCCGAGCACGATCGTGTCGGCTATATATTGTGGCGTAATCGGCTCCAAAAACTCCGTGGCCGTTGGCAGCCCCATTCGGGCGATTTCGATCAAGAGCTCTCTGGCGAGCCGCAGACCCGTGGCCACATCAAAGGAATCGTCGAGGTGCGGGTCGTTGATGAGCCCTTTCCAGCCAACCGTGGTGCGTGGCTTTTCGAAATAGACACGCATCACAACCAGCAACCGATCGGACACTCGCTGCGACAGTTGCAACAACCGGCCCGCGTAGTCGCGAGCTGCATCGGGATCGTGGATAGAACAGGGTCCCACAACGACCAGCAGACGGGGATCATCCCCGGCCAGCACGCGTTCTACAGCCAGCCTGCCGGCCACAATCGTGCGAGTCGCAGCCTCGCCCAGCGACAAAATCGTGGCCAGCCGCGCGGGAGACACGAGCGACTCGAGGCTCTTGATCCGCAGATTGGATGTCGACTGCGGCGATGCGTGTGGCGGAGCCTTGGAGGCGGGGTTCATGCCACAACTTTACACTACTTTCCCAAACGTGCATCTTTTTTTAAACGCGGCCCGCGGCCGAACCGGAGGGATTTGACGGTCTTGCCAAAGGCTGGTTCAATCCATTTCGAGAGACGGCCACGGCTGGACTGTTAACCAAGAGCAGCAACTCGAAAGCCGCCGCTGAAAAAACGCAACCGGGAAAGGACTTCGCTCGCGTGACCAAGCATATCTTCGTAACCGGTGGCGTTGTCAGTTCCTTGGGCAAAGGCCTCACAAGCGCCTCCATCGGCATGCTGCTCGAGGCTCGCGGCCTGCGGGTGAAGATGCAGAAACTCGACCCCTACATCAATGTCGACCCAGGCACGATGAGCCCCTACCAACACGGTGAGGTCTACGTGCTCGACGACGGCAGCGAAACCGACCTCGACTTGGGCCACTACGAGCGATTCACCTCCACGCCACTCACGCGTGAAAGTAACTACACAACCGGTCAAATCTATCTCTCGGTTATCAACAAGGAACGTCGCGGGGAATTCCTTGGCAAGACCGTGCAGGTGATTCCGCACATCACCAATGAGATCAAAGAGATGGTGCGCGTTCTCGCCGATGCCGACACAGATGTTGTGATCACAGAGATCGGCGGCACCGTTGGCGACATCGAGAGCCTCCCTTTCCTCGAGGCGATCCGACAGATTCCGCTCGACGTGGGCCGCGAGAATGTCATGTTTATCCACCTCACGCTCGTGCCATACCTCAAGGCGGCGGGCGAACTGAAAACGAAGCCCACGCAGCACTCCGTTGGAATCCTCCGACAGATCGGCATTCAGCCCGACGTGCTCGTCTGCCGCACGGAGCGGGCACTGGACATTTCCGACCGCGAAAAGATTGCGCTCTTTTGCAATGTACCGCTCGACTCTGTGATCGAGGAGCGCGATAAAGATTTTTCAATCTACGAAGTTCCGCTCTCGCTTCAGTCAAATAAAATCGATGAACTGGTGCTGAAGCGATTTGGCATCCAAGCCCCTGTAGCCGACCTCGATGAATGGCACGAACTGCTTCACAGGCTGCGAAATCCGGAACACGAAGTCTCGATCGCCGTGGTGGGCAAATATGCCGAACACCGCGACGCCTATAAGAGCATCTACGAAGCGCTCGATCACGGCGGCATCGCTCAGCGAGCCCAAGTGCGGGTGCAACCGATCAAGAGCGAAGACATTGAAAGGGAAGGGGCCGAGCGACTACTGGCGGGCTTTGACGGCCTCATCGTGCCCGGCGGCTTTGGGGAGCGCGGCATCGAGGGCAAGGTGGAAGCGATCAAGTTTGCCCGCGAGCGGCGGTTGCCGTTTCTAGGGATTTGCCTCGGCATGCAGTGTGCCGTGATCGA
>QWQH01000042.1 GCA_003670915.1 Planctomycetota bacterium
CTCGGTTACTGAATACTCTTGCCGCTGCTCCCTGTTCTCGCCTTTACCGCCTGGCGGACCGCCACTTATGGTCCATTTCGACGCGACCCCGAAAACATGTTTGGGTCGCCGGTAGGAGTTGATTTTTCATGGGTAAGAAATTGTACGTGGGCAACTTGGCTTACAGCGTTACGAACGACATTCTAGAACAACTGTTCTCTGAGTTCGGCACGGTAGTAAGCGCGCAGGTCATCCAAGATCGCGACACTGGTCGAAGCAAGGGCTTTGGCTTTGTCGAGATGCAGGCGGATGATGCTGCTCAGAAGGCGATCAGTGCTATGAACGAAAAGGAGCACGATGGCCGTGCCCTGACCGTCAACGAAGCCAAGCCACGCGAGAGCGGTGGTGGCGGCGGCGGCGGTGGTCGTGGTGGCTACGGTGGTGGCGGTGGTGGCGGTGGCGGTGGCGGCGGTCGCCGTTACTAATCACTGCCCTTCAGCATCAGTGCCCTTTAGCACATGGTGAACAAATAAGCCGGGGAGATCGTTCGAAGCGATCTCCCCGGTCTTTTTTGTTTGCTCTTGCTTTGTTGTTTGCTCTCGCTTGCGCCAGCCCAAAGCCACCCAGCCATCTTTCTGCGCCACAAACTGCTCCATCGGCAACGGCCCTGCCACGGCAAGCTGCCCCTGCAGTTCGAGCGGTTCGATGTCCAAGACTTCCTTGAACACCTTTCCAAACCGCTTCTGCAAAATACGTCGCAGGGATGTCTGGGCGACGGTGAGCTTTTCGCCGCCGCCTGGCACGAATCCTGGCGGGTAGATCTGCACATCGCCGTCACGCACAAGCCGGATCGTGCCGACTGCTGGCTCGATCCGATAGGCTGCCGATATGTCCATGGCCGGAAACTCTCGCTCGCCGGAAGTGTACCTGCTGCCTCGCACCGTCAGCTTCACGCGGCCATTCTCGGCATCGATTTCAACCGGGCGTCGGCTGGCAAACGTGATCGACCAATCTGGCTGATCCGGGTCGCTTTGCAGGGATTCGTGCAGCCCGCCACCGCTTCGCTCCTCCGACATTTTTTTCACGTCGGCCTGTGTAATCGTGCGACCTCCAAGAGTAATTTCCGCAGCATTTCCAACGAGCGTCTCGTGCAAACGCACCGAGAGCACGTTCTCGGGATCAACGGCCGGCGGCGCCGTGAAGGCTGCAATCTGATCGGAAAGGGCTTTGCGTGCCACCACCGAAAGACGTGAGTCGGTGGTGTTGATTTGAAGCATTTCCGGAAACCAGCCGCGCTCCTGCAGTGGCCGACGAAACTTCGTTTGATAATCGCTCGCCGCCTTTGCGATGGCGCCCGATGTCTGCTCCTCAAATTGGCTGCGCACACGATCGCGGGCTTTCTGTCCAGCAATTGCTTCGGCCTGAGGCCGCATCTCTGCAATTTTACGAGTGGCCATTTTTTCAATGAATCGCGTGCCAAAACGGCTGGCGATCGACATGCCTGTTGTGGATGTACGAGCCGAGGCGTGGGCCTCTACTGGCAGCGACGACACTCGCTGATCATCCACGATGATCCGCTTGCGAGCATTCAGCCGAGTGATGCCGCTTGTGCACACGGTCACAGGCCCCTTCGTCCCGGCGGTAGTCGAGTGGTTTGTGGCATTGAATGTGATGTCCACAATCGCGCGATCATTCGAGGGCACAACATCAAGCAGCACGAGCCCCCTTGTGTGGCCCATCCCTCGGATGCGAGTGCCAAGCACCGTTTCGTTGACTGAGGCCGACTGATCGATCATGCGGTTCACGGCAGCACCCAGCAGATTTTCATCTACTTCCAGAAAGAGGTTGGGCCGACTCAAGACGCTTCGCACCCGAGCGACTGTCGCAGGAGCCTGTGAAGATTCCTCCAGCTTTGCCAATAGCCCGCCCACCGGTTCCAGGGGTTCGGTCGTTCCGGTGGCAGCACCGGCAGCTACAGCCGCTGCAAGCTTTTCAATCCGCTGAGCGTAGACCGCTTGCGCCGCAGGACTCTGCGCCGCATCGGCGGCTTCTGCATACGCAGCCACGGCACGACGCACCGCCACAAATTGATGCATATCGAGGCCGTTGCTTCCAGATTCAAATAGCGATTGGAGCCTGCGCAGAATGGCTGGGTCGGCTTTTTTTCCTAGCGAGGCCTGCGCCGTCAGCGAGGGCCAATCGAGGTATCGTTTCCAGTCGGCCCCACTGGGACTGTGCCCCAGCAGTTTTTCCAGTGGCCCAATCGCACCCCGAAGTTTGGAGGCCGCCGAATTGAGCGAAGCCTCCGAAACAGGCCGAAACGCTTCGCCTGTGCCGAGCGGGTGCTGGGCTAGCGAGGCCAGATCAGTGGCGTGTGCAGCACACTCAAGCATGGCGACAAGGCCCATGCCGGACAGTACGAGCACGGTTTGGAATCGTTTGAAAAGCCGTACGTCCATGAATAGGTTGCCTGTCTGTTGCGATCGGTGTGGGAGGGTGGACAGAAGCGGCCGAGTCTAGTCTGGTTGAGTGAATTTCCTCCACAGCAGGCCTTCCGAGAACTGGTCAGGTGTCATTTTTTTGCAGAAAATCGAATTTTTCCGCATCGGCCGCAAAGAACTGAAGCGATTCACCTTGGGACGCGGAGCCCTCGACGTAAGTGCTGTAAAATCGTTGCAGTCCATCCCCCTTACGCAACCCGCACCCCTTGCCAACACGGGCCGTTGGCCATTCAATCGGGTTCCTCAATGGTTGTGCAACGACACGACCACCCACCCCCCGATCGCTCGACACCATCCAGCCTATTCAAAGAGAGGTCTTCCATGCTGCTGATTGCCACACTGATTGCAGTCCCTCGTCAAACACTTGCCCAACAGAGGCTCAACTGGATTGCGGCCGGGACGTTTCCATGCGTTGCGTTTCTGCTGGCAGCGACTCCACTGGCCACGGCCGCCCTAGGGGAGCAGCAGGAGGTGCGGCAGGAAAACAACTACTCAGAGGCCACCGCACTGGCCAAGCAACTCCACGCCATGCTGCTGGTGTCACTCGAACCAAACGCCCCATCGGCCAACGGAACCGACAGTGTCGGCCAGCGATTGGAAACCCAAGCGGTTGGGCAGCGGTTCAAAGACAGTGACACTCCGTGGGTTTTTTGCCGACTCGGAATCAACGACACCAGTGCCATCGATGGTGCCATCACAAGGCTGGTGAATCATCCATCGCTCGTTGAACTTCGGCACGGACCAGGAATCTTTGTCGTCGATTACGCGCACGCAGAAGATGGACTCAAGGGCCGAATCGTGTCGATCCTGCCCCGAACGCCCGGCAAGTATTATCAATTCAGCCCTTCGCATATTGACGAACTTGCCACTCTGCCGGCAGGCACACTCACGCAACGATCAATGGTGCTTGCCGTGCGGGTTCACCCGGAGCGGCCACAGAGCGTGTCCGGCATGCGGGATCCGATGCTGGCGCGCGAGGCAGCCGCCCACTCAGCGCATCAAGCACGCATTGGCAAGCAGGGTCACCACAACTGGCAGACTCGTTCGCAAAGGATCCTTCGAAACCAAGGCTTCAGCGGCTCCCCGCAGGAGGTCTGCGCCGAGAGTTGGGAAAACCAAGACCTTCTCGACTCGTGCGTGGATTGCGTGGCGAGTTGGCGGCAGTCGTCAGGCCACTGGAATGCAGTCAAGAGCGAGCAGTCGGCGTATGGCTACGACATCCGCCGTGGATCCAAAGGCATCTGGTATGCGACGGGTATTCTCACGAAGTGACTGCTGGTTTTTGAGTCCCCGTTGCCACCGGGGTCGCCACGCAATCCACGAGAATGACGGCGGCCGCGGCAACCTGGTCCAGTGCGATCCACTCGTCGGCGGTGTGTGCCTGTGCGATTGAGCCTGGTCCAAAGACAACACTCGGCACACCTGCGGAGGCCAACACGCTGGCGTTGGTGCCGTAACGCGCTGCAACGCACTGCGGCGCATGTCCCATCCGGCGACCCGCAACAACAATCGCTTCGGCCCAGGATTGCGACGCCTCGTCGGACAGCCCCACGCTCTCCAGAAAAGGCTCGTCGTGATCGATCCTCGCACCCGGCGTGGCCTCGGCAATCCGCCGGATCACTTCCTCTCTGGCCTCCTGTGGCGATTCTCCCGGCATCACGCGGCGATCAATTTCCAAGATAACCAAATCGGGCACAAGGTTGACGCCTGAGCCTCCGTGCACTGTGCCGAGGCTCAACGTCGGCGGGCCACACGGATGATCGGGATGCCGCCTGAGCAACTCTCCTGCGAGTTGCTCGATCGCCAGAATCGCGCGACCCGTCGGATAGATCGCATTGTCTCCTCGCTCCGGAAATGCGCTGTGGCAGGCCCGGCCGTGAATCCGCACCCGCCACCGCACGGCCCCTTTGTGTTGCGTGACGACATCCAGCTCGGTGGGTTCAGCCACGATGGCCGCCGCAGGCCTCTGGCCGGCCAGCAAGGCACGGGCCGGCGCATCTCCGGGCACGCGTTCATCGGTAGCCGTTGCCCAGAGCCGGGCGATTGCCTTGACTCCAGTAAATCCAAACTCTTCGTTGATGGTCGCTGAAAAAATAACCGTGGCATGGCGTGGTTGGCTCGAGACCCATAACCGGTCGATAGCCACGAGCATCGCCGCCATACCGCCCTTCACGTCGCAGGCGCCTCGCCCGTAGAGTCGGCCATCACGCACAAGCGGTGCAAAGGGCTCAACAGTCATACCGTCGCCAGGAACGGTATCTTGATGTGCATCCCACAGCACGATCCGCGCGTTGGGAACTGTCGCCTCCACCCTCGCAATCACATTGTCGCGGCCTGGCGCCACCTGCTGCTTGGCCCATGGAATGCCTGCCGCAGAGAATCTCTGCACGAGATAATCGGTCACGCGCCCTTCCAGATACTCGGGGCCAGACACATCGCGGCCCATTGGATTTACGCTGGGGCGTCGCACAAGATCGGCGAGAGTCGAGATAAGGTCGGTCATTGGCAATCAGCGTATCACAGCGGTGACTTTCTTTCCTACAGAGTCCAAGAGCCATACCGTCATGGAGTCATGCAGTCATGCAGTCATGGAGGAACCATTTCTATCGACGGCGCCGGGAGCAGCCACTGCCTACAAAAGAGATGTTCCCACACGCGTCCCTGTGCCATTTCGAAAAGCTGCTCTCGCGAATGGCGGCTAGCCAGTTCGATGCGACTGCCAATTGCCTCGTTCAAGGCGGCTTCGCGGAGCGGAAGAACCAGCAGAACAAGATCACCTGCAGACATATTCTCGGGCCCTGTGTGACTCAATGCAGTATTGTAGCCACGGACGCGAGCACCCGGAAGCAGCATGCGCTCCAATTCTGCCGCCGCTCGAAAGTTTTCCGGAACCCACACCACTCGGTTGGCAGCAGTTGCAATCGCAGCGGGTGAAAATCTGCCCAAGGGCCCATCAAAGATCCCAGCAAAACTTGAAAGCGAAAGATACACGCAGAGGGTTGACGGCACCGCATAGCGAGCCCAGTTGAGTCGATCGAAGAGGGCCACGACTGGCAGGGCGATCGACCCAATCAGAATCGGCCAGTGACACCAGCCGAAAATATCTCCAGAAGTTTCTCTTGCCAGAGCCAACGAGATCCATGCCACTGCTGTTGAAATCACTCCTGATGCAATGAGCGTGGTGAGAAAAGCCTGCGGCAGAAGGCGCCGCCAGTGAATCACCATCAGCACCGCGATCGCAGGCATCACTTCCAAGAGATAGCGCCCTGATCGCTGCGTTGGTATGCAGAATACGAGGAAAAAGGAGATCGCCAGAATCCAGAGAAACTTTTCCTCCTCTGTTGCCTCCGACCTATGCTGCCATGCGCGAACCATCGTTCCAAGGAGTGGAAATGCCAAAAGCCCGGCATTCAAAAACCATCCCAAACACAAACCCCAGATACTGGTGCGGCCCCAAAGCATTGCTTCCACGTAGCTCGAATGAGCCGTCGACATCTTGCCTATATTTTCGCTCACAACGAATTCTTTCCAGATGGCAACGGGGTCGGGATCGAGCACAAACCAGAGCGAAAAGATTCCGAGTGCGAGCACAGCCGTCCAGGCAAGAGACGGCGCACGCTGAAAAAGAAACGTTCTCCAGTTCCACCTGCATTCGTAAAGGTGCCACCATGCGAGCGCAACACCGATCGGCAGCAACTGTGCAAAGGATTTTGTAAGCAGGGCGATTCCCGCAATCGACCCGATCACTGTGGGAAAAATGAATCGCGACGAAAACGACCAGGGCCGCCACGTGAGCATCACAAAGAAGCAGAGAAATACCCAGAACGTTTCGGGCGGATTCGTGAGGAAGGGCCGGCCGTATCGATACGTGCTCAGAAAGCCCAGATAGAGCGATGCGGCGAGCAGGCTGGCGGTGAGGTTCTGGCGAGTGGCTTGCCACGCCACGAGTCCGACCAGAAGAGCCGTAAGGAACGTCCAGATGAGGCTCGGCCATCGCAGGGAGAAAAGCGTCCACTGATGCCCCCAGTCCGTGGAGAGAATGCCTTGCCAGAAAAGCAGTGGTGGCTTGGTATTGACCATGTCTGGCATGTCCGAAGCCAGTGGTAGCCAGTGCCCACTGGCTGCCGTGGCTCGCGTGATTTGGGCGTACACCATCTCGTCGCCATTCCCCAGAATATGCAGCGAACCGAGTCCATACAGAAAGGTGAGCAGAGCCAGCAGAAGTACACCAACCCCTGTTGCTCGCGACATCCGCGAATCAGGAACGTCCAAAACGCTTGCCGAAACGCTCCCTGAATGGTTTTGCTCTGGTGTACTTACCTCACTCATCGATACGACCTTTTCCAAAACGGGCTCACCGATACGGACTGTCCTCAACGAATGATGAGGAATTCACGAGCTTTGGCAAGTACGCTCTCCGGAGCAATCCGTTTGAGGCACTGGTTATCTCCGTCGCAGGGGGATGTGCGATGGTTGTAGGCCGTGAGACACGGAGAGCAGGGCAACGGAGTATAAAAAACATGCGCAAAGGGGCTCCAACTTCCGTAGAGTAAGGGGGTCTCTGGGCCAAAGAAAACGATTGTGGGGATGTGTGTCATCGCAGCCACCTGGCCTGGGCTGCCATCGTTTGTGATGAGCAGATCGGAACGCTCGAAAATGCACAGGAGGTGCCGAATGGATCGGGTATACCCCGCAAGGTTGATGCAGGAGTCGTTGTTTCCGCAGGCGCTTCGGAGTGCTTCTGCGAGCGTGCGGTCGTCCGGTAGGCCGATCACGCCAATCGCGCATCCATCCTGAAGAAGCGCTTGTGCGACAGTGACAAAATACTCAAGAGGCCATGCGCGGATTGGCAGCAGTCCCCCGCTGGGATAAAGAAGCACCATTTTCTTCCCGACAATCTGGGGGTAGTCTCCGTGCAGTTGATCCATTTCTCGTTTCACCTCACCCAAGCCTGGTACGAAAGTGGGAGGCGCAAACGGACCTGTTACAAGATCGCTTTTGGCACGTGGAGTTTCGCCCGATTCAATCGCATCGGCCAGCGAGATGAGTTGCAAGGAAAGATGGCGATACGGGTTGTACGGCACGGGCGACGTATGGAACGAGCCGCGATAGAGACCCTCCTGAGCATGGCGGTGGAATCCGATGCGACGCAGGGCGCCACTACAGCCACTGATGATGGCGCTGCAACGAGCAAAGAGTTCGCAGTCGACAACGGTATCGATACCAATCGTTCGCATGCGTCGAATCGAGTGCCACAAATCGATGAGCAAGTGCAGTGCGGAATCGTCCCGGACCGCAAGAATATGCTCTGGTTGCACGAACGAAAGCAGATCGAGCACCTGCCGGTTTCTGGCAAACAAGAGCATGTAGAGAGTCGCGTCGGGATACCGTTTCTGCAAGCGACAAAGCATCGGCTCTGAAAGGACAAGGCTTCCGAGTTCGCTCAGGAGAATCACAAGGATGCGCCGCGGGGGCGGCTTCACAGACGGAGCGTGCTGAAAGAAGTTCCAGGTCCTATGCCATGCCGAGAGGGCGGCACAGCATGGGATACCCAGCCAACGGTCAACCCATTTTTGAATCTGAATATTCACGGTGCGTGCGGTTGATGATTTTCCTGCTGGGTACGCCTCGGCCGTGAGTGTCCTCGCCGCCGCCCTTTCAGACAAGATGAATAGACCGGCCAATCACCGTTTGTGAAGTCGCCCACCACCGGGGGGCTGCCATATATCCCACGCACAGCGAAACCGTCCCGACCTCCTGTAGGATAGCAAGTATGGATTCTATCGCTTCCATTACAAACATCGCCGGCTACCAGTTCGCGCCGCTGGCCGATCTCAAGCCGCTCCGCGATTCACTTTCACGAAAGTGCAAGGCCCGGCAACTCAAAGGAACGATTCTCCTGAGCACAGAGGGGGTCAACCTGTTTGTGGCAGGCCAGTCGGCGCACGTCGAGTGGTTGCTCGCTGAATTGAGGGGCATTCGAGGCCTGGAACAGTTGCCTGTGAAGGTCAGCCAGAGTAATCGACAGCCCTTCACTCGGATGCTCGTTCGCATCAAACGCGAAATCATTGCGTTTGGAGTCGAGGGGATTGATCCAGCAAGGTCGCCGTCTCCAAAGCTTTCGCCGCACCA
>QWQH01000120.1 GCA_003670915.1 Planctomycetota bacterium
CAGACAGGGGCGGCGCTTGGCTCGTGTTGAGCGTGACACCTGCGGCCTGCAACCCTGTTTGCAGAAGAAGCAGGTCGGATGGCGTGGATGGGTACGAGGTTGGGAGCGCATAGCCGGGCGGTCCGAACGTTGTTTCTCTGTCTACGTTCGCAGCGGTCGGTGACGCTGGGTTTGACCCGTACGATCCCCTGTTGCCGGCGTAGTCGGTGTGCAACCAAGGTCCAGCAGCGATACCTGTCGGCCCGGTCACGCCCGCTGGCACAAGCCCGGTTCCACGGCGAGTCGGACAGACAAACAGAGGCATGTTTGTGGATGCAACCATAGAACCTGAATCGTAGAGGTTTTTTGCATCAATGAATGGCAGGATCGTAAAGCACCAGCCCCCGGGCTGCCGCCAGTCGGCCCCCTTCTCTTTATCGCCAAGCCAGTTTTGATTCCAGCCACCGGTCGGGAAGTGGCCAAGCAAAGTCTTGTGCGACTCGACACCGAGGGCCAGCTGTTTGATGTTGTTGGCACACGAGGCTCGGCGACCGCTCTCGCGGGCCGCCTGTATCGCTGGAAGCAACAGGGCAATGAGTGTGCCGATGATTGCGATCACGACGAGCAACTCAACCAACGTGAAGCCACGTCGATGAAAGCAAGCAGTACGCGGCCACGAACGACGCTCACAGACCGGCGAGACCACAGCTGTTTTCAAAATAATTCTTTGTTTCCTTGCCGCAATCGATTGCCGAACTTTGCCATTTGTTTCCTGTCGCTTGGCTTGGCCATCATAGATTATTCTGAAAAAGAAGGACAGGCAGACGAACTGATGACACCGCGCCGCTTTTGTTTCATCGCCGCACCGTTGGCCGCAGGGCTGCTGGCCGTGGCGGCCCTTGCCTTCAACCGTCCGATTTGCAGACACGTTGACGGCCTTTCGATGGCACCTGGTCTCTTACCAGGAGATCGCGTGACGATGCAGCCGGCTGGGATGTTTGCGCGAGCGCGACAGCCTCGCCGGCTGGAGCGTTGGGTTCTCGACGCCCCTGAGAGTAGTCCAGCCGTCAAGCGGGTTGTCGGGCTGGGTGCAAAGATGGGGGGCGAACAACTGTCGATTCAGGAAGGGGATCTCGTCGTGGATGGAGCCACGGTGCTCGCGCCTCCACGCGTGCTGGCACAGACGGCATCTCCTGTGGCCGCAGAGAAACGGTACGCTGCGGATGGCACAATCGAACTGGTTGTCCAGTCGCCGATCTACGACGACGCTTCCTTTGCCCCAGACGAACGCCGTTTGCTTCTGCCGGTGCGGGATGTGGGCGTGGCTGCTGTGATCCGAGTGCCGGCTACAGCCACTCGGCAGTCTCCTGCACGAGTTGTGATTCGCATCGAGAACCGCGGTATCGCATGGACGGTGATCGGACCGGTGCGGTTGGGAATGGTTGCTGGTCGGCTGGACGGCAACCTTGTGGGGGCGGCTTGGCCGGTTGCCGCCCAAATGCCCGCCCATGGACCTCGCACAACTCTGCCGCCCGGCCCGCCGTTGCACTGGTCAATCAACAGCCCCTGGCCGGATGCCGCCAGCAAAGAGACCCCGTCGCTTTCGGTGCGTGTGGAACATGCCGCAAACCGCTCGGCATCCGCGGCGCACGCTCTGGCGTTCGAAGAGACTGCGGTGGAAGAACTCGTGGTCTGGCGAGATATTCTCTATCGACCCGCAGCCAACGGCACAACCCACTGGCTGATTGGGCCGGATCAGATCTTTGTGCTCGGTGATTTTCCGTCCGGCAGCCGTGACTCCCGTCACTGGGGCCCGCTCGACGTGCGGCTCCTTCTGCACTGCCTGGATGAAGTGATCGTTGGGGATCATCGCTGATAATCGGTGATCGGCGTAATTCATGACCCGCTTTCACCATGCTGGTGTGTACTCACTGACATGGTGAGAACCGCTTCTTTTCGGAAGGACCAGCCGTTTTCTGACACAGGGATACCGTTTTCCAGGCCACACACGCCGCCACAAGCCCCACCATTTTGGTGAGCCTCGCACTTCCTTGTTGAGCGGCAGAAAAAAAGTTTTTTCTAATCGCAAAGCCAGTGCGCACAACCTCTTGCGAGCGTTTTAGTTTTCTTTGCGGAGGTTTGGCACGCCCTGTGCATTCCCTCTTCAGTGCCACGAACGGCATCCGCGATCTGAAAACAAAAGAGGTGCAAAATGATGGTTGTAGCAGTCGGTATCACATCGGAAGTCCTGACGCCCTACTCGGCTGACGCGGTTCTTCCGCGCAGTGCACGGCGAACGGGTCTTCTGGATTGTCTTGTTGTGTCAGGCGATCCTTCCCGTCGTCGTCGCTTTGAGGCGGCTGTCGAATTAGCCGGATGGCTTGAGTGTGCGTCGCCTGAAACGTCTAGCGAACTGAGTGAATCTGTCGACCGCGATTTTCAGTTGGCGATCGTAGACATCGCTTCCCCGCTTGGCGACCGCGTCAACGACACCATCGAGATTGCAGCGGAACTGGCGGCCCGTCCCGGGATGCTCCTGGTGATCTGCGGCTCGGAAGACAACGTCGACGAGGAACTGTGGGCCCGTCAGTTGGGCGCGTGGCTCTATCTGCCAGGTGTATGCGATGGCGACAGCCTAACGAGCCTGTGTGTGGAGGCCCGTCGCCTCCGTGATGGCACTCCCGTCTTCGCTGGATCGCGGTGATTCGTACGTCTTCCTTTTTCAATTTGAATTCTATGTCCCAAACCTCAAGCCCGACGAAGTCAACTGCCCGGTATTACAAGCCTCCCGTCGCAATCTGATCCAAACGAAATCCATTCTCCACCGTCTGAATTCCACTGGAAATCTCAATCATGTTCACTCCAAGATTTGCCCGCCGGTTCATGGCTGCCATGGCTGCGGTGACGCTTGCGACATTCCTGCCAGCTGCTTCAGCGACAAGGGCGGGGACTGTCAATTACGGTGACTTTGAGACAACCCAGGTGGTCTATCACGATGTGCACCAGAGCGGCGTCGATATTCCGCCCGGGTTATTCGTACCGACAACGCCTCCTGTTGCAACGAGCGTACCGAACCCTCGTTTGACAATTTCCCCAGACGTTGTGATTCAAACGGACGGGAATAAAAATTTTGATTTCGCGTACAAGACGTCTCAAATGGGGCTTGGTGTGCAGGGGAAGGTTGTCACAGGCAACCAGACTGTGCGTGGATATGCACTGCTGAGCACGACGCTTCACATGAGCGGAAATTATCAGATCTTTGCACCGCAGGGTGTGGGTGAAATTCCAGGCTCGCCGCTGGCCGCCTCAATCGCAAAAGTCACGATGGCTGGCCAATATTCGATTCGGGTAGCTGGCGTAAATTGGCAGCCGTATAGCGGGGGTCAGGCTGTCACCGGTTCGATGCAGATCACACCGTCGGATGTTGTTTCGACTGGTCCCCAGAATAGTTCGGTCTCGGGCACTTGGGATGGGACTCAGGTGATTAATTGGACCGACCTTCGCCGGGCTTCAGGCGTAAAGGACACGGACTACATTACCGACGTAGCCGTAGAGGTCACAGCCTCCGTCGCCGGTGCGAGTATCTATTCTACTGCCACAACCTCCGTGACAACCTTCAGCGTGGAGAATACGACTGAGGCCATTGCTCCTGTGGCCGTGCCAGAGCCACCCACGATCATTCTGGCAGGCCTCGGCGTGGCCGCTTGCGTGGCCAACGGTTTCCGCCGACGCAAGTCGAACCGGCAGGACGGACTCGGAGATGATTCTGATCGTGCCGCTGAGACGGTCGCCCCCATCTGCCTGAAGGCATGACGGGCATGACGAGCATGACGGGCAGTGAGACCAGAAGGCTGTCCTAAGCCAGCCGGGGAAACATCTGATCCGCTTCGTGCAGCACGACCAGGCTGTCGGAACGGTGGGCGAGTCGCTCAACCACTTCGGGCGTCGCGGCATAGCCAAACTCCAGATCCTCGACTTGCCCCTCTTCGAGATCCGAGAGCAACACCAAGCGGCGGTCCCCAATTGCCCGAGCAAAGAGCCGCGTCTGAAGGGCATCTGCAATGAGCGCACGATCGCCGGTGCCGATCGCCTCCCGAACGATCGCCTCCAGCGGCGCTCCCTGCCGCCATCGCGAGAAGATCAGGCCCGGTTGCTCTGTCAGCCGACTGGCAATGCAAATCGTTCCGGCCGGTTGTGTGACTCGGGCTGCTGCAGCCACACCGCGGATCAGGCTCATGCATCCAGCCTGCGGATGTGCCAGCGAACAGATTGCGAGCATTGCAGGGCCGGAAATTTTTGGGCTCCACGCAGCGGCCTGTGCGCGGGCCTGCCGAGCGGCCACGTCCGGTAATCCAAACGTGGCGGCAGCCAGTGAATTCCCACGGCCTGCCACGAGCCGCAGGCTCGTGGCCACGCCGAGTTGCCATGCGATTTCTTGCATGTTGGCCCGCCATGCCGCCAGTGCGCGACGCCCTCGCTTGGCTAGGCAGCGGAGAAGATCGTGCCGGCTGGCGTGTCGCGAAAATGTAGGCCACAGTTCTCCTTCGAGCGATCGGCCGCCGAGAGCGGCGTTGTAGCTCCACGAGCCTACGGCCACGACCACATCCGCATCCACAAGCGGCCGGGCAAGATACAGCGGACGGCCCTCTTCATCAGCCGCCAGATAGGCAGTGTCTGCATCGGTGGCTGGATCAAACTCGATCAATCCAGCATCACAAACTCCAGCGGGGTCCGCTGGAGTTTTAAAGCTCTGTCTGGCTGCCGTTGGCTCAAGGCACTCTGCCCGCAGCAATCCGATGGTGTCGCGGGCCACGCCCGCTGCCACGAGTTGATCCATCAACGCGTCCACGGCCTCGCGGGCCTGTGGCACCTCTCCAGCCAAAGCCACAACCACCCGATCGCCCGGCACGGCGTGCGACTGCAGGCTTGGCCCCTCGAGCGGCCTCGACAACGCGGCTGCCACGAGTGTGCGTGCCTCGATTCCTTTGACGCCCTCCGGTCCGACGCAGTTGGCCACCACCGCCCCCTCCTCAACCTCGAGGATGAGTGGATCGTCAGCTCCGTAATGCAGCGTGATACAGTTCATGGGCTCAGCATCGTACTCGTTTTTAGGAAAGTCTGAAAACAGTCGCGTTGTCTGCTGCGAGAGCCGCTGTGACCAACGCCACAATGATGTCATACTCCCACGATGCCATCTTCGAATACCACGGCGACTCCACTCCTCCTCCTTGCCCTTGCGGCATATCTGTCGGCTGGTTGCAGTCAGGATCCACGGGCCCGGCTCGAAGAAATGAGCCGGGTTTATCGCCAAGCCAGGGCATACGCCGACGATGGACGCTTGCGAGTGCAATACAAGCGAGGCGACACGCAAGTCGACCAGACGATTCCGTTTTGCGTGGCATTTGAGCGGCCCAATAAAATTCGGATCGACTGCTACGACGCGAGGGTTGTTTCCGATGGCACAACACTCTTTGCGGCGGTGGGGAATGTGCCTGGACAGGTACTCACTGAAGCACTCGTCAGTCCCCTGTCGCTCGACCAACTCTTTGTCGACGAGCAACTTCGCACCACGCTGGCCGAAGGAGATGCCGGGTGCCCAACGCAGTTGCCACTCCTGCTCGCCGATGACACGATCGATCTGATTCTCGCTGATGCCCTCGAAAAGCCGAGCAATGCGGGCACCGAAACCGTAGATGGCCGGCGGTGCGTGCGTCTGCAGGTCAAAAAGCCAGACGGTTTGCTTGAACTCTGGATCGACGCCGACAGCAAACTATTGCGGCGGCTCAGCCTGCCGACGGATTCGTACGCCCGATTGCTCTCGGAGCAGTCGGGGACTGTTACGGGGCTCAAAGTGGTCGTCGACTTTATTGACGCAAAGTTTCCAGAGGCGATTCCTGAGGAGGCTTTTGCATTTGAGGTGCCGGCTGGTGCCAGTCGCGTGGCCTCGCTGGAGCCGGTGCCCACACCGCAACTACCGAGCTCATTGATCGGCAAACAGGTGGCCCCATTCACGCTCAACGGGCTGGACGGAAAAACCATCTCGCGAGACAGTCTCAAAGGTACGACGTGTGTCTTCGAATTCTTTTTTACCGGTTGCCAGCCGTGCAAGCGCACCGTGCCGCTGATTGCCAACGCGCTCCAGCCGTACGAGCAACAGCCCCACATCCGTCACTATGCAGTGAGCGTTGATGAAATCGCCATCCCGGACGACGTGCTACAAAAGATCTATAGCGACTCCGGCGGCACGGGCACAATCCTGCGCGATCCTCGCGCTGTGGCCGCAGAGGCACTCGAAATCGAAGCATTTCCAGCCGTGGTCGTAATCGGCTCCGACGGCACTGTGGCCGATATCCAGTGCGGTTATCACAGCCATCTTGGGCAAGACGTTGTGGCGACGCTCACCGCCGTGGCGCAAGGCACACCAGCGGCCCCTCGCGTGCAAGAACGATTTGAGATGCGGCTACACGACTACGAAAAGGTGCTTGCCCAAGCGGCCGGTCAAGGCACCATCCACACGCTTCCCGCGCAAGAGATCGCCCCGCACCAGCAGCCGATTCGATTCAAGCTCATTCGTGAATGGCGGGCCAATAGCGTGGACATACCCGGCAATGTTGTCTGCATTGAATCAATCGATGCTGACCAGAAAGACCCTGTTGTGCACATTGTAGCTCTTGACGGATGGCGAACGGTGTCGGTGCTCGATTCGCATGGGCAGGAACTTTCTAGGCACGAACTCAAACTCCCACAAGATGCATCTCTTGGATTTCTACGGACCGCCATAGATGCCACAGGCAGCCGCTGGTGGCTTGGGGGAGCCGTCGGATCGCAGCAAGTGTTTCTCTTTGATAACAGGTGGAAATTACAGATGGCTTACCCGTCAAGTGTCCTTGAGGCTGACGCGGGAATCAGCGATGCGCAACTGGTTGACTGCGATGGAAGTGGATCGCCGCAGATCGTCGTCGGCTGGTGTGGCAGCGCGGGATTGGAGCGGATTGGCCTGGATGGACAGCGCGTGTGGCAGGATCGTTCCATCGCACCGGTACTGGGTGTGGCGATGGACGGGCCACGCGAGGATGGCCGCCGCGGCGTTGTGTGCGTAGACGGTCGCGGCCAGTTGGTGCGGATTGCACCTGACGGAACGGCCGGCGAGCCTCACGAGGTCTGCGATCAGAGTGGCCGGCCGATGGTCGCCTCTGCTTTGGTCGGCGGGCCGGTAGGCCCAGACGGGGCCTGGGCGATGGTGGCATTGGCTGTTGATGCATCCGATGGCTTGCCGAAAATCCCAGCCAGCGGTGCACTTGGGAAAAATACTGCGGTGGGAATCGGGCCCGTGCTTGAGCCGCTCTGGCACATGCAACTCCCCTCTGGCATCCATCGCAGCGGCCCAATCCAGCCGCTGGCGTGGGCCGATCTCTTGGGCACCCCGCGTCGGCAGTGGCTCATTGCAGCCCCGGATGGATCAGTGGCCGTCGCATGGGCCGATGGACGAGTGGTGGATCGTTACCAGCACGGAGCGGCGATGGTTGGCATTGGAGGCTACCGCTCAAACGGCGTGGGGCACATCGTGGTTGCCACACGGAATGGTCTGGAGTCCTTTCGGCTGGACGACATCGCCCTCGACTGAGCGTTTTCTGGTTTGATGCCGACCGCTTTCAGGGGCAATCCTCATTTTTACGAGGACGCAGACCAGCCGGAAGGCCTCGCTTTCGGTACAACCGGCACCGCTCAACCTGTTGACGCCGTCTCTCAACTCTACCAACCGCTCACGACGAAACAGTCTGCTGTGTGGGAGTTGAGAACTGCGTGAGCTTGGGAGTCTATACCGGTGCGAATCGTCCGTCCGTTTTTCGTTTACTTTTCGATCGTTGCAGCGATTGTGTCGCTCTATCCAAGCCAGATGGTGCTGGCTCAGGAAACGATGACGATCACGGAAGAGCCCGGCATGGCTGCCGCTGGCTCCGGATCAACGGCCGGTGACTGCGGATGCCGCAACGTTCAGCAGCCACCTTGGCACGGGAGTGTACGAAGCCAGCCCCGCGGTCCGGCGTGCGCCCCGGCCTGCGGTCCGGCGCGGAGCCCGTATCATGCTGGCTGCAACGTGAAGCCATCGTGCTTTCCACGACTCCACGCTTGGTGCCGCGAAGGCTACATGCCCTCGCCTGTGCCGCCGACCCTGCCCCGCTGCCACCAGTGCGGCGCAGTTGTCGAAGGGGGTTTCTAATCGCGATTCCACCCCGCGCGCTCACGCAACGCCCTGTGGGTGGGAGCATGTGACGACACCCTGACGCGGTCCGGCCGAAATGCATGCTTCGGCCGGGCCTCGGCGTCTTTGCATTCGCCCAGTTTCGGGAGGCCTCTGGCTGCTGCTTTGGGTTGGCTTAAGCCCAGAACTGTCGCACAATGAGCATGGCGACTGCGATGACCACGGCGCCTGCCACATCTAGGATCGCGCCGCCTTTCATCATGGCCGCCAGCGGCACGCGGCCCGTGCCGTAGACGATGGCATTGCAGGGCGTGCTGACGGGCATCATGAAGCCCAGGCTGCTGGCAAACGTGGCTGCAAGAGCCGCAATGAACGCATCCCCACCACTTGCCTGTGCTAAGGCGATGGCCA
>QWQH01000061.1 GCA_003670915.1 Planctomycetota bacterium
ACATTGACATTGCCCAAACGGTCAATTTGGGCAGCACCCAAGGCGGCGAAATCAAGCCCGCCGCCGTCATAAAAATCAAACTGAGACGGCTGATCGATAATGGCCTGGGGATGCACCGAAGCCCCAAAGCTCAGCCCACCTGCAGGCATCCCGCCAATCGGTCCGCTTTCGACGGTGAGCGTGATTGACTCAAGGAGGCCTCGCTCAGAAGCAATCCTCGCGATCCCCTCGGGCATGCCAATCCCGAGGTTGGCAATGGCAGCGGGTTGCAACTCGTCACATGCCCGTGCGGCGATGATCAGACGCACGTCCGAGGCCTGTCGCTGGCGACCGCTCGCATCGGCAACCATACGGGGGCTCGCGATGGAATTTCCCAGAACGCACAAGGGGTCTCGGGCCTGTTTCGCACTGGGATGGGGCAAGTAGTACGCCGCATTATCTCGTTCGGCAAACGTTTGGTCGTGTTCGCCCGGGCCGCTCACAACGACGCGATCCACGAGCACTCCCGGCACCCGTACTCGGCTCGGTGCGACAGGCTCATCCAGCAATCGCTTGACCTGCGCGAGGACCTTCCCTCCGCAATTGTGAACAGCTTGCGCAATTGCCAGCACCTCCCCCACCACGGCCTCCTCGTCCATTACCAGATTGCCAAATGGATCGGCAGCCGTGGCGCGAATGATTCCGATGTGCATAGGAAAAGCCTTGTAAAGCAGCCACACCTTCCCGAGGAGTTCGACGCGTTGAATGAGTTCCTCGGGCGAGACATCGTTGAGTCGGCCGCCTCGCTGCGCCGGATCGATGAACGTGCCAAGCCCGACGTGCGTGATACAGCCCGGCCTCCCGGCGGCAATGTCTCGCAGCAACTGACAGATCACTCCCTGAGGGAAACAGTAGGCCTCGATCTTGTTGTCGATCGCAAGCCGTCCGAGCTTCGGGACCAATCCCCAATGGCCGCCAATGACTTTGCGCACAAGCCCCTCGTGCCCAAGGTGGTTGAGCCCACGAGTGTTTCCGTCGCCCTGCCCGGCGGCATAGACAAGTGTGAGTCCTCGTGGCTGATTGTCGCGCAGAAAGCGACGTTCAATCGCCGATGACAACGCTTCGGGGTGTGCTGCTCCCACAAAGCCGCTGGCCACAACGGTCATACAATCCTCGATCAATGCAACCGCCTCGTCGGCCGAGCAGAGGAGCGACGTGATGCGTCTTGATTCCACACAGGGCGTGGGCACGGTTGTTTCCTTCCCGCATGCAACCGCAACGGGTTGATGCCTCCTCCATCGGCAGCACTCAAAGCGAGCGAACGACCTTGTTTTCTGCGTCGAGCAATGCAACGGCCGGCTTGTGCCGTGCCGATTCTTGTTCGTCGTACCAACCAAACGACATGATCGTGAGGCGATCGCCTAGCTTACCGAGGTGGGCCGTAGCGCCGTTGAGTTCGATGACGCCCGACCCTGGTGGGCCGTAGATCACATAGGTTTCAAACCGCTCGCCGTTGGAGAGGTTGCCAACCAGAATTCTTTCGTATGCCCGCAGTCCAACTCGCTCGGCGAGATCGGCTGCAATCGTGAGGCTTCCCTCGTAATCGACGGAAGCTCCCGTGACAGCAGCTCGGTGAATTTTTGATTTGAGGAGGCAGGTAGTCATGGGGAGTGTCGCCGGGGCAAGCGGAAGCAGACGCGGGTGGAAGGTGCCAGGGCAGAAGCGATGGACGGCATCAGGGGAAAACCTCATGCTGGCATTGAATTCGAGCAGGAACTCCTACTGAAAATGTAATCGCATGCCGGACAGTTGCAATGAGCAGAAGCCTTCCGCGAAGAAGTGGAACGCCCCGCCAAACCCAACGCACGCTTCGGGGGGGACTGCCGGCAGCCAAGAGGTTCGCAACACCGCCTGCCTCGAACTGTATCAGATCATTTTACGGGTTGGCTGGATCTTCAAGACCGAAACGATCATCATGCCTGCAGTGCTGGATGCCGTCGTTGATTCGGGGCTCTTGCGAGGCCTGCTGCCTGTGCTCAACCGAGGTGGGCAGAGTGTGCCGCCGCTCTTTGTTTCAGGCAGCCTGGCGAGACTGCCGTTGAAAAAGTGGTCGCTGGTGCGCACAAGTCTGGCGATGGCCGGATGCTTTGGCGTGCTGGCCGTGGCATGGTCGCCGCTGGAGGCAGTCAGGCCGGACCTGCTGGCGATTCTTTTTCTTGTGCTGTACGGTCTTTTTTCGGCCACAAACGGACTCAACCAACTGGGAGTGGCTGCATTGCAAGGCAAGCTCATCGCTCCTAGTCACCGAGGCCGTGCGATGGTGGTGAGCGTGTCGGTGGGGAGTGTGCTGGCGATCATCGCTGCGATTCTTTTTTTAGGACGATGGCTGGAGGAGCCAGATGGCTTTCCGAAAATATTTGCAGCGACCGCCGCGTTCTTTGCGATGGCTGCAATCGTGCCGATCTTTTTGGATGAGCCAACGGATGCGATTCGGCCGCCGAATGCACCGCTCGTTGAGTCGTGTGGCTTCACGTACCGTATCTGGCGGAACGTCTGGCAGGGAATCTTTTTGTGGCGTCGCACGCTCGTAGCTGATCCGGCACTGCTGCGACTCTCGCTGGTGGCTGCCTGCTTCTCGGCAGTGCTCATGCTCTTTCCGCACTACCAAGCGTTTGCCCGCGACCAACTTGGGAGCCGGATTGGCAGCTTGCTCACGTGGGTTGTTGTGCAAAATGCGGCCACGGGCATCGTGAGCCTCGTGGCCGGGCCGCTCTCTGATCGCCGCGGCACGCGGGTTGTGCTCGTGTGGCTGGTGGCGCTTTCTGCGACCACGCCGCTGGTCGTCACGCTGCTGTCGCTGTTGCCGCACGCGACTGCCGTGGAATGGTTTTGGATTGTCTATGTTCCGCTGGGGCTCAATCCCATTTCGCTCAAGCTGTTTACAAACTACGCCCTCGAGTTGGCGCCGCATGCCGCAGAGCACCCCCGCTATGTCAGCATCGTGGGGGCCGCGCTGGCGTTGCCATTTATCCTGTCGCCGCTGGTGGGGCTGGCAGTGGACGGGATTGGGTTTGGGCCGGTCTTTGTGGTTGGTTCTGCGGTGATTGTCGGCGGGGCCCTGATTGGCATCGGCCTTCCCGAGCCCCGGCATGGGAAGCCTGTCTAAGGCGGAGGGAACAATGGTCTCAAAAACAGCCCAAACATGCCCGTTGCCACAACCCGTGTCGCAGGCGTATGCTTTTGTTATGCCGCGAGTGCCGGCACAACCAAACCGGTTGTTCTCATAACACAATCTAGGAGACTCGATTGCCATGAAGATTTTATCACGTTCCGCTGCTGCTTTCTTGTTCGTCGCCGCGATGGCCTGTTCGGTAGCAATCGTATCGGCTGCTGTGAAAGAACCGAAGGACGCGAAGTGTCCGGTTTCGGGCAAGGGCTGCAACCCCGACAAAAGTGTGATGTTTGATGGCGGCAAGGTCTGGTTTTGTTGTGGCAATTGCGAAGCCAAATTTAAATCTGATTCCGCTCCGTTTGCCGCTAAATCTCACCAGCAGATGGTGTCGACCGGCCAGCTCGTACAGAAGGGGTGTCCGTTCAGTGGCAAGCCCATTAACCCGGCCACCGTGATTGATGTTGGCGGGGCGGATGTCGGTTTCTGCTGTAATGCCTGCAAGGGCAAAGTCGAGGCCGCTGCGGGCGACGAGCAGATCAATCTTGTCTTTGGCAACATCGCAAAAGGTTTTGCCCCGGCAGGCAAATAAGCCCAGTACATGGGCTATTCGGCTGCGATGTGCGAGAAAGCAGTTTCTGTGGAGCCGTTCGGCTGTCCTTGGATGATCTGCGCCTTTGATGCGGCCGTTTATTCCCGCTCGAGATGGTAAATGCCACCAGGCCGCGCTGCCCACTCCACGACTTCGCGATAAGGCCTTGCATACCGATCCACGACGGTCTTCGTTTCGGCATCGCGAACACGGAGCCCTGCCGTCTTGCCTGTGCCCGGATCGAACGGATTCAGGACGCGGATTGGGCCTCCGCGGAGCGACTGGAAGGCGGCATGGATTACCGCACCCCCACGCTGCTCGGCGCTGACGAGGATGGCCCCGGGCCCGCGGAGCGAATGGAATGCCGCATCCACGGTGGAGGGCATTCCGGGAAAGAGAATGAGCCTATCTTCGACCCCGAGCAGGAGCATGCTCGTGAGCGCAAGTGTCATGCCCGTTCCGTGCTCCGCCTGCATCATGCTCCCGCTTGTGGCGCCACTGAGTCCGGTTCGCGACATCGCGAGCCCCTGCTTGAAGGGAATCGTCGCCGAACGCACAGCCCATTCTGCGTCGCCCATCAGTGCGGCCGCCACCGTGGGGCAGCCTGCGCACCAGCTGCCTTGGGACGCCTCGCGGGCGAAGGCCCACGTCGCCTTGGCTCGCCGCCGCTCCTCCACCGAGCCGTGGAAGGCACTGGCGATCTGGCCCGGGAAGATTGGGTAGCACCAGCTTTTCGCCGTCACCCTCACCTTCTCCTGCGGCGGCGGAAACTGGATCCAGACATCCTCCGCATCGGCCGGGAGGTCGGGCAGTTCCTTGAGGATCGTCCGCCAGCCTCGTGACTGTTCGGCGTCGCGTCCGAGCAGGTCGGCCGCGTCGGCGGACTGTTGCAAGGCGTTCCGCATGCAGACGATGTCGTACGTCGAATTCGTGCCCCAGCCCTCGAATCTGTCCGCGGCCCATTCGCTGTAAATGCTCGGCTCCAGCAGATAGCGTCTGTCCTGCCCCTTGCCGGACATTTCCAAAAGGCCGGCGTAGAACAACGCGACGTCCTTGAGGATTGGGTAGGCCACCTCCGCCAGAAATTCCTTATCGAGTGTGTATTGGTAAGCCCACCAGAAAAGCTGTGCGATCCAGGCACTCGGCCCGATCGATACCGCAAGGGCTGGCCAATTTGGCTCAGCCAATTCGAACCCGTCGATGCCTCCAGCATGGGGATAGCGAGCCCCTTCGGTTCGGAAATACTCGCGGGTGTCCTTGCGGCACTGCGGCCGCATCTCGTGATAGAGCCGCGCGTACGGCTCGAAAAAGTCCATCCGGTTCGCGGCCATCAGGCCCATATACACCGCCTGAATGTTCACATTGCCATGGAAATCGGCACCCCACGGTGGAAGGTTTTCCTTGATCCACATCCCCTGTAGGCCCGGCGACACCTTGCCAGGCCTCACCGTCGAGCCGCGCAGGTAGTTGGAGACATACCAAGGCCGCTCGACCGCGGCGTCTGCGCACGACACCCAGCTGCGATCCCAGTCCGCTGCCCAGTGCTGGCGGTGCGAATCGTGCAGGGTGTCCCAGCCTCGCCTGGCAGCCCGCGTCACGCGATCGCAGGCGAGGCCGCGGGGATCGTCACTGTCTCGTTGGCTGGCGGCCGCCAGAAAGAAAATAACCTCGTGATCGGTGTCGGTCGAAATTTCCCCCAGCACCGATCGGAGCCCGCGGGTCAGGTGTGGGGTCGGCCCCGACTGAAGAACAGCGATCGCGTAGCGATCCCCCTTCACCAGCGTCTGCTCCAGCCACGCCAACGAGCCCTCGGCACCGAGGCTGACCTCCGGAAGCAGATCGTGTTGCTCGCGATTGAGCCGCCACGTGAGCGATCGCAGCGGGAGCTGACGACGCCGGACTCGGAGGACGATCACCTCGTCCGTTGCCGAGGCGAACGCATCCAGTTCGTGGTCGGGCCGCACGCCCCACATCGTATCGAGTCCTGTGGCCCGGAAGGACGCCCGCCAAGTGGCGTCCTGCAGGTGGAGCCGCTGCTCGAACGTGCCGGCACTGGCGGCCTCTGCCAGGCTCAGCCGGAAAAAACCTCCATTGATGGCGGTGCTGGGGCGGAAGCCAACGGCCCAGTTTGGATCCTTTGGGAGCAGGTCGCGGTAGGCGGCACGGTCACCATTGCGATATATCTTGACCAAATCAGCATAGCAAGCACCTGGAAAATGGCTGCGATCGTTGCTGCGCAGCCAGAGATCGTTCTTTCCGAGAAGCAGCGTGAGATTCTCCGGCGGTCCGTAAAGCAGGGCTCCGAAATCACCGTTGCCGATTGGAACGCCGCGCAACCAGTCGGGTATTGCACCCTCTGCCGCGGTCCAGCGGGGATCATGCTGCGATAGGTGGGCTGCAAGATCGAATGGACAAGGAGCTGCGGCCGCTGGCATGACCTCGACGTGACGCATCCACCACCTTGCCGCCAGATCTGCTGCCTCGTCGTCGGCCGGCGGTTCACTGCCCAACGCAGCTGCCGACAGTGCCAGACCACTCGAGACGAATGTACGACGCGAAACAGTCACTCACTCGCCTCATTAAAAGTGAATCCAACGCAATGGTGGAAAAGCTAGACCGGAAGTGCAGCGGCCTCGGCACAAAGCAACCCGAACCACCACTCATTACAGCAGCGGCAGAAAGAATATCAAAAATGGTCGAAGACGGCCTGTCGACTCATCGGTCATTTACGGGCCGCTCGAGAAGTCCGAGGCTCTCGCCGAAGTGGAATCCCGGCGGCGTCACATATGGCTATGCAATTTTCCTGCGGATTTTTCCAATAATGAACCAGAGGCAGACGAGGCATTTTTTCCACGTGTGGCAGCACAGATCGCGTGAGAGTTGAAAAACAGGCCCAGAATCGGCCTAGAGCCTCAAGCAGCCACATGAAATACTCCCTATGGAAAAGTTGTATGCGGAGTTGTTTGTATGCGTGTGTTTCTGTCAGCTGGCGAACCATCCGGCGATCATCATGCAGCACTGTTGGTGCGGGCGATAAAGGAACGTCACCCCGACGTGGAATGCGTGGGATTAGGCGGACCTTGCATGGCAGCAGAGGGATGTGTGCTGCTGGCTGATCTCACGCAGCTAGCCATCATGTGGTTTTTGCGAGTGGTTCTGAGTATTCATCGGTTTGTAGAGTTGGTGCGCCGGGCCGAACGAAGCTTTGTAGACCACAAGCCAGACGTGTGCGTGCTGATTGACTTCCCGGGGTTTCACTGGTGGCTGGCGTGGCGGGCCAAGCGACACGGCATCCCAGTTGTGTTTTATTGTCCACCACAAATCTGGGCGTGGGCCAGTTGGCGGATCGGCAAGATGCGGCGGCTGATAGATCACGTGCTCTCCGCACTCCCCTTTGAACACGAATGGTTCGTCGCCAATGGAATGCACTCCACACTGGTGGGCCATCCATTCTTTGATGCATCGATAGCGGCCCGCCGAACTAGCCCCCCTCGCGGTTCTGCTCCGCTGGTGCTGCTGCTACCCGGATCACGTGGGCAAGAAATTGAGATGAATCTTAGTTCGCTGCTGAAAAGTGCGGCTGCGATCCATGCAAAGGTGCCTCAGATGCGGTGCGTTGTCGGGGCCCTTCACGAACGGCATGCGCGTGTGATTCGATCGAAGATCGATGCCTGCACAGGCACGTTGCGTGGGCTGTGCGTGGAGGTGGAAGCCGGGAGCACGCGGCGACTCATTCGCGATGCAGACTCTGCAATCGCGGTAAGCGGATCGGTGTCGCTGGAACTCCTTGCCGCTCGCGTACCGGCAGTGATTGTCTATCGCGTCGGGTCATTTTCATACATCGTGCAGAGCTGGTTTCGACACGCGCGTTTCATCACGCTTGTGAACCTGCTGGCAGCGAGCAACCCCATCGGGCCTGTGCGCGGAGTGTGGCGGGTGCCCAAGGAAGTGGCTCCTGCCGATCCCGAGGCGATCTATCCCGAATACCTCGCCGTTGGGGATCCGTCTCAGCGTGTGTCCGAACATGTCGTTGAATGGCTGACAGATCCCCGTGCCCACCAGCACGTTGTCCAACGGCTCGAAGCAGTGGCCAGCGAGGTAGGGCAGGGCGGATCGGCTGTTCGGGCAGCTGTTGCAGTGCTCGCTATCGCTGCTGGGAGCCGATTGGGAATGTGCGGCCCTGCCTCACCGTTCACACGGCATCCTGCGAATGCGGCATAATGCTCCGCATGTTCCTGGGTGAGCCACAGCCGACGCCGGCCGATCTGCGATTTTCATGCAGCAGGATTCCCGTGCGCATCTCGGCATGGTTTTGGGTGGGAGCAGCCTTGTTAGGTTGGAATGTCTGCCAAAGCATGGCTGGTGGGGATCAGCGAGAACTCCTTCGCTATCTCCTGATGTGGGTGGGAGTGGTGTTGGTGTCGCTTCTAGTTCACGAGATGGGGCATGCGCTCGCGTACCGATTCTTCGGCCAGTCGGCGCATGTGGTGCTCTATCACTTCGGTGGCTTGGCAATCCCGGATTCCATCTCGCGGGGGACTCTTCGCAAGCCGTCCCAACGCCTGATCGTTTCTGCGGCGGGCCCGCTTTCGCAGTTCGTGCTCGCCGCAATACTCGTTGCGCTGCTGAAGGCTGGCGGTTATCAATTTCCATTTCCAATCGCTGCAGTTGGCAGGTGGCTTGGTTCGGCACAGGGCGATCAACTCCCGTCGGCAGTGAGTGCAATCGTCTGGTTTGTGTTGCAAGTCAATATCTTTTGGCCGCTCTTAAACCTGATCCCTGTGCCGCCGCTGGACGGCGGACAGATCGTCCGAGAGGGGCTGGCCATCCTCGGCGTG
>QWQH01000105.1 GCA_003670915.1 Planctomycetota bacterium
AACACGATGCTCGGGCACCATCTTGCACACCTGGTAGGTGCGAACACGCTGCTCGGGAACCATCTTGCACACCTGATACGAGCACGTGCGAACGCGTTGCTCGGGCACCATCTTACACACCTTGTAGGTGCGAACACGTTGCTCTGGCACCATCTTGCAGACGGTGTAGGAGCAGGTGCGAACGCAATGCTCGGGCACCATCTTACAGACCTTGTAGGTCCGCACACGTTGCTCTGGCACCATCTTGCAGACGGTGTAAGAGCAGGTTTTCACCCGCTGTTCCGCCACCATCTTGCAGACCTTATAGCACTGCTGCTCAACGATGGTCTCACGCTCGTAGCGAACGCAATCCACCTGCTTTTCACACACCGTGGAAATCCACTTCTTTTTCGTGATGCTCCGCGGCGGGCACTGCTCTTGGGTCTTTATCACTTTGCCTGGCGTGTAGCATCGCTTGCCCGTGCAAGGATCGCACACCCAGCAACCTGGCTCACGTACGCAACGGGTGATCATCGGGCCAGGAACCTCGCAGGTTTCCGTTTCCCAGTGGCCGCTGCAAACCTTGACCATCTTCGTGAAGTGAACTGGCTTGCACACCGTCTTGCAGACGTCACGCTGGCGAGTCTCCATCACCTGCTTGCATACGGTGTAGGGAACCTCCTTCGTGCGAGTCTCCTGCACTGGCTTGCAAACCGTATAGCACTCCTGCCGCTCCTCGTAGACGGGCTTGCACACCGTGTAGGGGATCTCCTTCGTGCACGTCTCGTGGACCGGCTTGCACACCGTGTAGGTCTGCTCGCGGGTTTCATAGACGGGCTTGCACACCGTGTAGGGGATCTCCTTCGTGCACGTCTCATAGACCGGCTTGCACACCGTGTAGGCCTGCTCGCGGGTTTCATAGACGGGCTTGCACACCGTGTAGGGGATCTCCTTTGTGCATGTCTCATAGACCGGCTTGCACACCGTGTAGGTCTGCTCGCGGGTTTCATAAACGGGCTTGCACACCGTGTAGGGGATCTCCTTCGTGCACGTCTCATAGACCGGCTTACAGACCGTGCTGCGAATCTCACGGGTGCGAGTTTCGTGGACGGGCTTGCACACCGTGTAGACCTGCTCGCGAGTCTCATACACCGGCTTGCACACCGTGTAGGGGATCTCCTTCGTCATCGTCTCCCACACAGGCTTGCAGACGGTGCTATGGATCTCGCGGGTCTTCGTCTCGTACACGGGCTTCATGACCGTGTAGGGAATCTCTTTCGAGACCGTTTCCCACACCGGCTTACAGACGGTGTAGTTGATGGTCCGCGAACGGGTTTCCCACACCGGCTTGCAAACGGTGTACTCGACATCCTTGAACGACTTTTCGGTCTCGTAGCGGATGCAATCAACCTGCTTCTGTTCAACGACTCTTTCACAAATCGTCTTGTAGCAGGTGTACTGCTTCTGCTCGTACACGACATCCTTCACCATGCGAGTACCGCAACACGATGCCTTGGCGGCACAGCTCGGCTCACTGGCGGACGTCTCACAACTCGAACAACCTGCACGGGCACTTGCAAAACCGACTGTCGTCAGCTTGGCAGCACCGTGTTTATAGCTGGCAATTCCACAGTAGGCGGCATCGGCGCGAGGCACCGATGACGCGATACAGGCAAATGCCAGCAAACAACAAAGCCACGTACTTCTCATGTCTGCGGCCTCTCTCGAGGGCGGCTCCTAAAATGAAACAAAACGCTTGATTGGAAAAAGATGCCGATCTTCATACTCCTTAAAGATCGGCCATAAAGTCACCGCAGGATGACTTCTCACCGCAATCGATTCGTCTTTTCTATTGCCCCGCGCACGCTACAACCCCTACAGTCTGATGCCCAGAGGGTTTGGTTGCGGCTTTGCCCCCCTCCTGAGTACAGTCATGCTTCAACCGGGGAATTTTTTCGCTAATTTTCCATGAACGATTTGCACACCCACGCGGGCGAAAGCCCCTCCGAAGCTCCCGTTCCAAAAGTCGTTGTCAGCCGACTGAGTCTCTACCTGCGCGAACTGCAGCGACTCGAAGCCTTAGGACAG
Source organism: Planctomycetota bacterium (assembly GCA_003670915.1). Taxonomy (GTDB): domain Bacteria; phylum Planctomycetota; class Planctomycetia; order Pirellulales; family UBA1268; genus BAIKAL-G1-2R. The sequence continues at coordinate 2,068 of QWQH01000105.1, forward strand.
CAAACAATCTCTTCGAGCCAACTCGGTTCGCTGCTTGGTTTTAGCGACGCCCAAGTGCGAAAAGACCTCGGTCTGTTTGGCCAGTTTGGTTATCCCGGTGTTGGCTACCGCTGCGACGAACTGATCCGCGCGATGCGGGATATTCTGGGCACCAACCATTCGTGGCCAGTGGTCATGGTAGGCGCTGGAAATCTCGGGCAGGCGTTGCTCGGCTACCGTGGCTTTGGCCGACAAAACTTTTCGATTCACGCAGCCTTCGACGCCGACGCGGCGAAAGTTGGCCAAACGGTTCAAGGCATCCGGATCCAGCCCCTCAGCGAACTTGCAGCTTCGGTTCGTTCTCACGGCATTCGGCTGGGTATGATCGTCGTCCCCGTCCAGCATGCCCAGGAGGTGGCCGACCGGCTTGTAGCCACAGGAATCGAGGGAATCGTGAATTTTGCCCCCATCACGCTCACGCTCCCACCGCACGTGCAGATCGTCTCCGTTGATTTGGCGATCGAACTGGAACAACTCTCATTTGCTGTGACGAGCAAACTAGCGAAGGCCCTAGGCGATCCACTGCACACTACCCATCAGTCAAAAGGGGTTGGAATGGGGTGAGCGTAATCTGCCTGCCAGACAGCAGTGATTCTTCACACCGGAATGGGGCCACAACCCACAGACCAAAGCCAAAAGGAACGCAAAAACGATGCGACCGCTGGAACTTTCAAGCATCTTCCCAGTATGATGCCGAGCGTTGCTTCTCCACTACCCGGTAGTGTAACGGTAGCACAAGGGACTTTGGTTCCCTTTGTCTAGGTTCGAATCCTAGCCGGGTAATTTTCTGCAGCTTTTGCGAATCCTACAGCGCGTTTTCCACGCGTTTACACTCCACAGGTTGCGTGATATATTGGGTCTTGTCCGCTTCTTAAACTGATTCATTTTCCACGGAAAACGCTCGTGAACGCCTGACCAACTACGGTTTTTGCCCTCAGTTTTTTTGCCTCAGACGGATTCTCTTCGGTGCGGTGACTGCCCATCAACGGTGGCGGCCATTTATCAGTTCATCGGCCCACGTTCTTTTGAGGCTGCAGTTCGGCTCAATCGAGCGTGAATCGAATCTGATTTTCACGATTTCTGGTTCAAATTCTGGGAGCCATCGGCACTGCGGCGTTCCGTGCTCTTTCAAACGGCTCTGACCCGCCAACGGCCTAAGGCGTTTTTGCTGCGTGTTCTGGCCTGCGTTCCGTTCTGCCTGTGCCTTGAAAACGTCTGTCCTTGCACTTGAACTGAAAATCGAAATCCGACATCCACCCCGGAGTCCCGCCATGTCGCTGCCCATCTCCCCGACATCCTTGTTTACGTCAGCATTCGCATCAGCGTCCAGACTGTGCCTCATATCATCTCTGCCGAGGGGTGCTCAGCTCGCGGCCAGACTCATCGCGATCATGGGGTTTGTGACCTGCACGCTCCAATCCCTGAAGGCCGACACGGTGTACGTGACCAGCCAATCCACGAACAAGCTCATGAGTTTTGACACGGCCGCGCCCAGTACCGTAGCTACGCTCTCTTCTTCACTCTTTAAGCCGTCAGCCATGGCACAGGGTCCTGATGGAAATCTTTACATTGCCGAGTGGGGAGATGGCGACACAGTTGACCCACGAATCTCGCGATACAACCCAACCACGCACCAACTCTCCGTCGTTGCCACGCTCGACTATGCGACGCAATTCAATCCCTCATCGCTGGCCTTTCGCACGTCGGCTCAGGGAAGTGAATTGCTGATTGGCAGGCTTAGCTCAGGGCCCATTCTGAAAGTGTCTGGATGGAACGGTGGCTCGGCAGCGGTCTCTGATTACACGTCAGGACTCTCGCTCGATGGCGGTCTTGGGCTCGCCGTAGCCGCAGACGGCACGCTGTACGTAAGCGATACGGTCTACAACTACAATTCTTCTCTTGGGTATGCGGTAGCCTCTGGGAAGATCGTCAATTTCGATGCCAGTGGAGCGTATATCGGCATCGTGGCGACAGACGGTTCTGGTCAGGGGGGGCTTTCGGGTCCGACTGGCCTGCTGCTCTCTGGACAGATGCTCTACTCCACGAGCGTCATGAACGGAAAACTCTTTGCCACAAATCTCGGCACAGAATCCACGGCTCAATTCGCCACCACGGGGTATCCATTTGAAGTAGGCCCGATTGCCCAACTCTCCAACGGACTCCTGCTCGCAGGCAGCGTTTCCGGCCAAAGCAATCTGATCTATCAATTTTCGGCCAACGGCAGCATGGCCGGAACTTTCGGGCACAGCGATTTTGGTACGGTCAGCGGGATTGTGGCCGTGCCAGAACCACAGACAATTCTTCTGAGCTGGTTTGGTATCGCATGCATGGCCGGATGGCTGCGAGGCAAGCGAACCGCACGTGCAACCCACGCATGAGAACCGTGCAAAGAGGTATGACGCTTGTCGAATTGCTCGTCGTTGTTGCGATTCTCGCAACGCTTGCCGGCCTGCTGTTGCCGGCGGTGCAGTTGGTCCGCGAGTCCGGCCGAAGGACATCTTGCGTGAACAACCTACGACAACTGGGCTTGGCAATGGGCAATCACGAATCGGTCCGCGGTTCGTGGCCGATCGGGGCTGAGTCGCGACAGTGGATCGCCCAGCCAACGTTTCCATATCAGTTTTTTCGCTGGTCTGTGCTCGCACATCTCTCGCCTTACTTTGAGGAAGAGCAGATTTTGCGGGGGCTCGATCTCTCTGTGCCGCTTTACACCGGGTTTTCTCCCACCGATATCTCACCGCAAAACAAACCAATCGTCAAGCTCACCGTCCCTCTCTTTCTCTGCCCAAGCGATCGAGGGATGCCTGTATCGACGATCTTTGGGCCAACGAACTATGCGGGATGCACTGGAAGCGGTGGTGGCGGTGGGACTCCGTTTGACGCTGATGGACTGTTCTTTATCAACTCCCGAATCAAACCCAAGGACCTCACCGACGGCTTGTCGAAGACCGTTGCCTTTTCCGAGAGCATTCTCGGGGACGGGCCACAGGCCACCCAAAACCGTTCTGAAGTCAATCCAATCACGGCCTACGCATTTACTTTTTTTATTCCCCTCACGGAAACCCGTTGCCAGCGGGCGACCGATTGGAACTTCACTGACCTGCGAGGCTTTTCATGGGCCAACGGCGAATACCGCACCACCGCCTACAACCATTATCGCGGTCCCAATGACGCTACCATCGACTGCATCGGCGTTGAAATGAGCAGCGTTGATAAGGGTAGGCAGTACGCTGGTTATGGCTGGCGTGCGGCCCGCAGCCGGCACCCAGGCGGCGTGAATGTAGTTGCAGCCGATGGGGCCGTGCGTTTTATTTCCGACGCGGTCGATTTGGCCGTCTGGAAGGCCCTTTCGACGCGGGCCGGTGGCGAGTCCGCGACGATTGAGTAACGCCCTGAGCCCCTGAATGCGATGCGGTCGTGTCCGCACCCTTGCCCGCTGGCTTCTCTGATGGCTGCCCACCAAGCTTCCCCGCCGGCTTGCCTGCCTTTGTCTCTCCACTCGCTGCGGCGGGCGTTGACTGATGACTGCTTCGCAGGAACGCAATCAGTTTTTGCATATCGGCGGGCAGCGGGCTGACGGCCCGTAAGTCCTCCCCCGTCACAGGGTGCACGAAGCCGAGTTCCGCAGCATGCAACGCCACGCGAGGCGCTCCTGAATCGTCAAAAGCCTCCACCCCTCTGGGTGCAGAATAGACGCGATCACCACAAACCGGATGGCCGCTCTCGGCGAGGTGAATCCGAATCTGGTGCGTACGTCCCGTTTCAAGTCGGCACTCGACGAGCGTGTACGCGTCGCCAAAATGCTCGACTGGCGTGACGTGCGTGACAGCGCGTTTGCCGTCTTCTGTGCCCGAGGAGCCTCGCTTGCCGTCGCCTCGGTCTCGCACTAGGTTTGAGATCATCATGCCAGCCTGCACGCGACCCACGGCCACCGCTCGATACCGGCGGTGCGTGGTGTGAGCACGAAATTGGTCGGCGAGGATTCGTTCGGCTGGCACTGTGCGGGCAAACACAACCAGCCCACTTGTCTCGCGATCAATCCTGTGTACGGCCCGCACTGGCGGATTGCGACGCGTTTTCTTGCTCTCATTTCCACGCCGGGCAGCAAGATAGCGGGCAACTGCAACGGGCACCATCTCGTCGAGCGTGGGCTGCACTTGCCGACGGCGAGGAGACCACGACTGCTCCTCGCTGTGCCGCGTTGTTGTCACACCCGTCGGCTTCTCCACGACAACCACGGAGTCATCTAGGTGCACGATCCGCAAGGCGTCGGCTTTGGGCGGCGCAACAGCAGCAATGTCGAGCACCTTGACCACTTCCCCATCTTGAAGCCGTCTGGCCACATCGGTGCAGATATTGCCGTGAATCATCACGTGCCGCGTCCGCACCATCTTCTGCACGTGCGACCAACTTCTGTCGCCGAGTTTGGTGCGCAAAAAGGCAGCAAGAGTTTGTCCTCGTTCGGAATCACTGACGTGATGGACTGTTCCGGCAATCGGTTTCATGGAACTCCTGAGTGTCGTATCGCGCGAGGGGCACACGAGCCGGATCGTCCGAATGACTCGCTGAAAACATCGCCTCTCTCGCACTCCCGTGCCATCGCTTGACCGGGTTTCCAGCGATTTTACACTCTAAGAGGGATGCCTCCTACAGGCACCTCTCCGCTTGTTTTGCTGTTTCTTTTTTGTGAGGATCTCGAACTGTGCCCGGCACATGCGTTATCGGTCTGCAATGGGGCGATGAGGCCAAGGGCAAGCTCGTCGATATTCTCACTGAAAATCACGACATTGTTGTCCGCTACCAAGGGGGCGCGAATGCGGGCCACACGGTCGTCTCGGACGGCCAAACGTGGAAACTGTCGCTCATCCCAAGCGGCATTCTCCGCGATCGCGTGACGTGCGTTGTGACAGGCGGAGTCGTGCTCGATCCGGCCAGCGTGCTCAAGGAAATGGACGGCCTCGAATCGCGTGGCGTTCGCATGGGCGACAAACTGCGGTTCAGCGACCGGGCACACGTCGTCTTCCCGTGGCACGTTATGGAAGACCACCTGCTCAACTCCAGCCTGTCGGGCGGCGAGGCTATCGGCACAACTGGCCGAGGCATTGGCCCCTGCTATCGCGACAAAGTTGGCCGCTCGCTGGCGATCCGATTAGGCGATCTCTACCGGCATGACTTCCAAGAAAAACTGAACCACATCATCGCCTTGAAGCAGCGATTGTTTGCGGGCTGGCAAGCAACAGCCCTCCCGCACGAATCCGCGAAGGATTTGGCAACGACTCCTCTCGACCCCGTGGCCATTTACGATGATGCCATGCGATATGCCGAGCGACTGCGGCCGTATGTCTGCGACACCACTGCGTACCTGCTCGACGCCGTTGAAGCAGGGAAACGGTTACTCTTTGAGGGCGCGCAGGGCGCATTGCTGGATATCGACCATGGCACGTTTCCGTTTGTTACTAGCAGCAACTCTTCTGGAGTCGGCGTGGCGAGCGGTTCCGGTGTGCCAGGCCGCTGGATTCAACGCGTCATCGGCGTGGTGAAGGCCTATTCTACTCGCGTTGGTGGCGGCCCGCTCCCCACCGAACAAATCAATGCTGTGGGCGAGCATCTCCGCGAACGCGGCCACGAATACGGCACTGTAACGATGAGGCCTCGCCGCTGCGGTTGGTTTGACGCCGTTGCGGCTCGCTATTCAGCGAGGCTCTCGGGCGTCGATGAACTGGCCGTCATGCTGGTGGATGTGCTCGGCGGGTTGGACGAACTCAAAATCTGCGTCGGCTACACGATCGATGGCACTCGCGTCGAACAATTTCCAAGCCACGTCGATGACCTCCGGAAAGCCGTGCCACTCTACGAAACCCTTCCGGGATGGCAGGAAGATCTGACGGGTGCTCGGAGCTACGAATCGCTACCGCAAGCGGCCAAAAACTACTTAGCCCGGATCGCCGAACTGCTCGGCCGACGCGTGTCGATCGTGTCGGTTGGCCCGGATCGCTCGCAGACTATTTTCTGTGAGCGATCCACAGACACCGGACCAACTCATGCCGGTTCCGATCAGGCTCTGGATCAACACGGTCACTCAACAGCTTCCCAACAGCGCGGAAAGACGACGGTCGCGTGAGCGAATCGGTTTCGATTCCTGCCAGTGCCAGTACGCCGGATCCACAACCCGGGCGGCTCTCCGTTGAATCGCCGGCAAGCGACGGCCTGCCGCAGCACATCGCCATCATCATGGACGGTAACGGCCGCTGGGCACAGCAGAGAGGCCTGCCTCGCATCGAAGGGCATCGCCACGGTGTGGCCAGCGTACGACGCATCACCGAACACTGTGCTCGCATGGGGATCCAACAACTCACGCTCTATTGCCTTTCGAGCGAAAATTGGAGGCGCCCTGCAGCAGAACTGCAGTTCCTCATGCACCTGCTTGAGCAATACATGATCGAAGAACAATCGCTCTTGATGAGGGAGCGGATTCGCCTAGCGATGATTGGCCACCGCGACGGTCTGCCCACCACCACACTCGACGCTATCGATCGCACCGTTGCGGCCTGCGAGGCCAACGAGGGAATGCGACTGTGCCTCGCGATCAACTACGGTGGCCGCGGTGAGATCGTGGATGCGGCAAAAAAACTTGCCCGCGATGCGTGCGAGCACCGCATCCAACCTGATCAGATCGATGAGGCCCTTCTGGCATCCCGCCTCGACACAGCCGGCATGCCCGACCCCGATCTCCTCATACGCACTGCAGGCGAGATGCGAGTGAGTAATTTTCTCCTCTGGCAAATCAGCTACTCGGAATTATGGGTGAGCGATGCCCTGTGGCCCGACTTTAGTGAGTCGCACCTCGATGCGGCGATTGCGTCGTTTGCCGATAGAGACCGTCGGTTCGGGGGCCTTTCGCAACCGTGAACAAAAGCGATTCAAAGACGCAGCCTCCTGCAGCCCCACCCTCGACGCGTAAGTCGCGAGTGGTGGTTGCCATGCTTGTCGCCTCGCTGTTTCTTACGCTCGCGTGGGCGGATGCCACCGGCCTGGGAGGCAGCCTGCCTGCGTGGTGGCTCCTGCCGATCGCGATACTGCTGGCCGTGGGCGGCATCGATGAGTTGGTGCGGCTCTTTGCCCTGCGAAATCTTCTGTTGCCAGGCTGGCTGTTGCGGATCGGGGCAATTGCCATCCCGCTGGCGGCGGCCTTTGGCTCGCAGGCCTTTGGAGTTGGAGCAAACCCATCCGCTGCGTCGCCAGTCGTTGCTCTCGGCTGGGCTCTGGTGGCTTTCACCGCCGCGATGGCATCGCTCTTTCTTCACGAGATCCTCTGCTATCGCGAGGAGTCTCGGGCAATCGAGCGACTTTCGGCGGGCGTGCTGGGCCTGGCATTCATTGGACTCCCACTGGCGTTCATCGTCGGCCTGCGATTGCTGTGCGTCGCAAAACATGGGTCGGGGCAGACCGCACTCAATGCTGCTGGAATCATCCCGCTGGTGAGCCTTGTAGCCGTCGTGAAGGTAGGCGATATCGCTGCCTATAGTGTCGGCTCGCTCGTTGGCCGCCATCGGCTCGTTCCGATACTCAGCCCAGGCAAAACGTGGGAGGGCGCAGCAGCCTCGCTGGCAGGCTCGCTCGTCGCAGCGTGGCTCGTGCTGGAGGGTCTTGGCTGGGATTCTCCCTGGCAGCCGTTGGGCGGGTGGATCACGTTTGGATTCGTTGTGGGAGTTGCCGGGATGTGCGGCGATCTAGCCGAATCGTTGTTCAAGCGAGAATTACGGGCCAAGGACTCTGGCCGATCTCTGGGCGGACTCGGGGGCGTGCTGGATTTAATCGACTCACTGCTTTTGGCTGCTCCAGTAGCGTGGTTCCTCTGGGTGCAAGGGACGTAGGTAAAAACGGCTTGCGTTCCGTTTTTTGAGGTATAATGACTGAAGAGTTTTTTCATCCCTTCCTTTCGAGACCGGCGGCGACACATTTCGCCGCGGGCTCCGATGCCCCGTACGACCATCGCGGTAGTCGACTCGAAAAGACTTCTGGCCATCTTCGGGCCGAGAGACCGGCACCTGCGTCGCATTCGCGAGACGCTTGGAGTCACCATTTCGGCTCGCGGCAACTCAATTCACATCGAGGGCGACGAGCCTGCCGTACTCTGTGCTACAGAAGTCTTTGAACAGCTCGACCGTATCGCACGCGAGCAAGGGTCGATAGACGTCGAAGAAGTCACTCAACTTTTATCCGTGGCAACAGGCGACCAACCGCACGTGCACCACGATCCCATTGAGGTGCAGCGGCCCGGCCGGCAAGTGGTGCCTCGCTCCGCCGGACAGGCGGCGTACGTCGCGGCGATTCGAGAACACGATGTTGTGCTCTGTGCCGGCCCCGCCGGGAGCGGCAAGACATTCCTGGCCGTCGCAATGGCGGTATCTGCTCTGCGGGCCGAGCAGGTTCAAAAAATTGTGCTCGTCCGGCCAGCTGTAGAAGCGGGTGAGAACCTCGGATTTCTTCCTGGGGATCTGCAGGCTAAGATCAATCCCTATCTGCGGCCGCTCTTGGATGCACTCCGCGAGATGATGGATTACGAACTCCTCAAACGGCTGACAGAGCAAGATGTCGTTGAGATGATTCCGCTGGCCTACATGCGAGGCCGCACGCTCAACAAAGCCTTTATCATCCTCGACGAGGCTCAAAACACGACCGTCGCGCAAATGAAAATGTTTTTAACGCGATTGGGCATCGGCTCCAAGATGGTGATCTCTGGTGACACAACACAAGTCGACCTTCCTGCCAATCGCTCCAGCGGCCTGATTGATGCGATGCATCGACTGCAGGGCGTGGGAGGCTGCTCGTGCGTGCGACTCGGGGGCACCGACATCATGCGGCATCCGCTCGTGCAAAGAATCGTTGAGGCCTACGACGGCGATGAGGCCCCGGACGATCGCAGGCACAATCGCTAAGAGATCCTCGCACCACGCACGCTATAATCTCCATGCCAATCGCCCCATCTTCGTATCGACGCAGTGCCAAGCGAGGTGCTTCTGTTGAAGGCCCGCAGGGTTTTTGGGGAATGCTCCTTCAGCGAATCTCTCGCGCGGAAGTGCTTGTGCGACTGGCCATCTGCCTGTCGGGTGCAATCGTCTTGCTCATTCTGCTCCGGGGCTGGACCGAACCCCTTCCATTTCGTGAAGGATTTGTCATGCCGCGAGGCATTGTAGCGAGAATCCCATTTGAAAAGCCTGACGTGGAACGCACGCGGGCAGCCCAATCGCGCGCTGCAGCGCAGGTACGAGTCGTCTATTCCCAAGATAAATCCCCAGTAGTGCGGCTGCGAGATGGCCTCAAAAATCGGGCCGCGGAAATCGCAGCCGCCGACACGCTTGCCGCCGTCTCTCGGGATGCGTGGCTGGAGTTTGCCCCAGAGTCGGCCGAGGCTCTTGAGGCCATCCCGATCCAGGCCAATGCAGCGACTACCCAAGAGCCGCCGGTGGCTCCCGAACCGCCCGGCGATCCAGCCGATGAGATTGCAGAAGGAAAAGAGCCGGCGAGTGCTGAGGAACCGTCGGACAAAGAGACCACTGCTGAAAAACTGCCTCCCAAGATTGTTGTGGCTGCCGAGGAAGTCTTTCAGAAGTTTCGCGCACAGCTGGACACCAAGGGAAAACAGTTGGAGTTCGACAAGGCGATTGACCGCGCTTTTGCCGATGTGGAAAAAGTCGGTGTGCTTGAGAAGATTCAGCATGGAATTGATGAGGGCAGCCAGACCGAAATTGATGTCCATCCGCTCGGCAATAGCGGCGAGATGGCCCGCGTACAAGTCGCCGATGCATTGCTCGGCGAGGCGAAGGTGCAACTCAAGGCAAGGCTCGAAGAAGAGCTTGGCACTGGGGCTTTTGCCGACCGTGTTTTCAAGTGGATCGAGCCAAAGCTCTCGGGTTCGCTTGAAATCGATCGGGACAGTACGGCCAATGCAAAAACAGATGCAATCCAGAAAACCTCGCAGCAGTATGTACGCTATGCCGCCGGCGATCTCTTGGCTGGGGCTGGCACTCCGATCACAACCGACGACCTTGTGCTCTTGCGACGCGAGCATGATGAATTTGTGCGGCAGCAGGAGGCTCGGCAGCGGGCAGGCCGCGCGGCTGCGATGTTTGGCCTGTTTGTGGCTATGTTCACGCTGGCTGGCTTCTACATCCACCTCCACCACCGCGAGGTGCTCGACGACCTAGGGCACGTAGCCACACTGCTGGGACTCGCTGTCGCGGCCGTGGTGCTCTGCATGTTTGCCGCAGGCGACGCTTGGCGGGCCGAGATATTGCCTTTGCTCGTATTCGCGATGACCGTAGCAATTGCGTACGACGAAGATCTCTCGCTGCTGTTGTCGGCCGAAGTGGCGCTGGTTGTGGTGGTGGGCCTAGGCCGGGGACTGGCCGACTATGTCACGCTCGTTGCGGCCGCTGCTGCCATGATTTTTTGGATGGGACGCATCCGAAGCCGCAGCAAGCTCATCTATGTCGGCCTATGGGCCGGCGCCGTCGTGCTGGCTACACAGATCGGTGCGCACCTGCTGGAGGAACGGCCGCTGGACATGCAGCTGCTCTACGAGGCGAGCAGGACGGGCGTGTGGACCTTACTGGCGGGCTTTCTCATGACAGGACTCCTGCCATTTATCGAACGGTCGTTTGGAGTGCTGACCGATCTGAGTTTGTTAGAGGTTGGCGACATCGCCCATCCACTTCTACAAGAACTCGTCCGCCGGGCACCTGGCACGTACAACCACTCGATCAACGTGGCGAGCATTGGCGAGGCCGCAGCCGAGGCTATCGGCGCCCGCGGGCTTCTGGTGCGAGTTGGTGCTTATTTTCACGATATCGGCAAAATGCTGAAGCCGGCCTATTTTGTGGAGAACCAAGGCCAGCAGGCCAACCGCCACGAATCGCTCGTACCAGCCATGAGCACGCTCATTATTATCGCGCACGTGAAGGAAGGAGTGGAATTAGCCCGACAATACAACCTCCCACAGCCTCTGGTCGACCTCATTGTCGAGCACCACGGCACAACGCTTGTGGAGTATTTTTATCGCCGCGCGACCGAACGCTCGCAGGCCGACCCCAACGCTGCAGACGTCGACGAACAAACCTACCGCTACCCAGGCCCGAAGCCAACCACGCGAGAGTCGGCCGTGATGATGATCGCCGATGCAGTCGAAAGCGCCAGTCGGGCGCTGACAGAGCCAACTCCTGCGCGAATTGCAAGTCTTGTGCATGAACTCGCGATGAAGCGATTGCTGGATGGTCAATTCGACGCATGCGGGCTGACGCTCGAAGAGCTTGATCTCATCGAACAGAGCTTGGTCAAGAGCCTCACTGCGGTCTATCACGGTCGCGTTAAATACCCTGACCAGAGGACGGCGTAGTGCTTCTCGCCTTCAGCAGCCAGCAGCCAGCAGCAGTCTCTGTCGACATCAGTGACCGTCAGACGATTCTGCGGGTAGGCCAAGCCTGGCTCGAACGGCTCGTCCGACAAGCACTCGTTGCAGAGGGGATCACGCAGGCCGAAATCAGCATCCTGCTTGTCGACGACAAGCGAATAGCCGCAGTGCACGACACGTGGCTCGGACTGCCGGGGCCGACTGACGTGATCACGTTTGATCATACAGACAACCAGCCTCTCAGCCTCGTCAAAAAAAGCCTGCGTCGCGGCCTCATTCGCGACCGACGGCTGTGGGGCGACATCGTTGTCAGCACGGAAACAGCCGCTCGCGTCAGCCGCGAATTCGGCTGGACTCCCCGGCAGGAACTGGCCTACTACGTAATCCATGGCCTCTTGCACCTCAGCGGATACGATGATCACTCTCCCGCCGACAGACGAAAGATGCGGGGCCGCGAGCGATCGCTCTTGAAAAGTATCGGGCTCCCTGTTCCACCTCGAACACATTTGACACGAAAGCGATGATGAATCTCGGTCCCACGCTCTCGGGTGCTACATTCGGCGTCAACTCGGCCATGCTACTTCTGCTGCTAGCCTGCGTCGCTGCAGTGCAGGCCCGAGCCGTTCGGGGCGCGCAGCGGCATCACATCCAAGAGCTCTGTCGCCGTCGTGGCCAGCCAGAACGCTACGACGAGATTGTGGCTGGAAGCGAGGCAATTGCGTTTATCGCAGCAACGATCGTGGTGGTCACCGCCGTCGTGGCGACACTCCTGGCCTCCCGAGGGCTCCTGGCCATCCCAAAGCGATCGTCCGTACTTGAGTTCTCTGCTGTGGCCGGCTGGATTGGCATCGTGTGGCTCGTGCTCGTGGTGGTGCCGATGCTGGTGACGAAGTTTGCCGGACCGTGGATTGTGGTGGCCACTTGGATTCTCTGGCATCCGCTGGTGCTTGTGCTCTCCCCCGCGGTACGGATGCTCGGCGGTGCGGCATCTGTCCTGGGCAGGGCATTCGGTCGCCGGGGCCAAGGGGCCTCGCCACAGAACGTCCAAGACGAACTCCGGCTCGTGGTCGACGAGGCGCATCGTGAGGGCAGGCTGGGTGGAAGTGCACGCGATATGATCGAGGGGGTAATGGATCTTAATGAGGTGCGGGTGTCACAGATCATGACGACTCGCACCAGAATGATCTCGATTCCGCTGGCCGCCCCCTGGGAAGAAGCGGTGCAACTCGCGTCGGAAAGCGGCCACACCCGCCTCCCTGTCTGGGACCGGGCAACCGACGATGTTGTCGGGATTCTGCACACTCGAGAACTCCTCACCAAGCTGGCCGAAGCCCTTGCCATCGCGCAAACTGCTCCGCCTGCACAGCACGATATCCGTACGCTTCTGCGTCCGCCGTATTTTGTTCCGGAATCGATGAGCGTGCAGAAACTGCTGCGAGAGTTTCAACGCACGCACACGCACATGGCCGTGGTCACCGATGAATTTGGAAGTGTGTCTGGCCTTGTGACGATTGAAGATGCACTTGAGGAGATTGTAGGCGAGATCGCCGACGAACACGACGAGGCCTTCTCGGATGGCATTCGCATGGTGACAGCCAATAGCTACGAGGCGCGCGCGCAAGTCCGAATCGGTGAGATCAACGCTCGAATGGGAGTCTCACTTCCAGAGGAAGCCGGCTACGAAACAATCGGTGGCTTTGTATTCCATCAATGCGGACGCATTCCCGAAGTGGGTGAGCGAATTGAATCGCACGGCGTGGCGATGGAGGTGTTGGCTGCCACCCGGCGGCGAATCGATCTTATGCGCATCCAACGACTGCAGGGCTAAGCCATTCCATGGCCGCAGAACAGGCACACGCAATCGTCATCCGCACGGTGCCCTTCAGCGAAACTAGCTGCGTGGTAACCCTATTTACCCGCGAATTCGGCAAGCTGCGGGCTCTGGCAAAGGGGGCGTGGCGCCCAAAAAGCGCATTTGACGCCGCCCTTGACCTGCTTTCGATCTGTCAGGTACTCGTCATCTGCAAATCCTCAGGTGGACTCGACTTGCTGACCGAAGCCCGGCTTGACCATCGGTTTCGGGTGGGCGCGAGCCTACCAGCGATTCACGGCGGTATGTATGTCGCTGAACTGCTGGATGCGCTTACTGCTGATGCGGATCCACAGCCAGAACTTTTTGATGTCTCCGAAAAAACACTGCTGGAACTTTCCGACTATGACGGTGCCGAAGAAACGATTGGGGCTTTGGTCGTCCACACAGAGCTTGCCATGCTGCGGATCATCGGGCATACCCCGGCCCTGGATCGCTGCGCCGAATGCCGTGCGCCGATCGAAATCACCGGTCGAACGCCCTTCGCCATGCTCGATGGCGGTGCGTTATGCGGCCGCTGCCGTCAAGGAAAACACGCGATTGTCTCGGTCTCATACGAATGTATGGCTGCCCTTCAACACCTTGCCGCTCCCACTGACTTCTGGCGCACGCTCACGCTCCCTCCACGCGTGGCAGGAGAACTACGAGCCGTCATGAATGCTTTTCTCACTCATTTCATAGGCCGTCGCCTCAAGGTGGCCCCGTTGCTGTCGTTCAAACCACGCCCGCATGGAGCCCGCCCCTCGTGAATCAAGCCCACGCTATGCTCCAACCCAGCGCATTCTGTCGCCGCAGCCATCGCCGTGCCGGGCCACTCCTGGTGGGGTTGATCGGCTGCGCCATCGCGGCAACCGGCTGCGCCACGCTCAAGATGCCTTCCATGCCTTCCATGCCGTGGGCCAAGAAAGATGCCGACGCAGAGAAGCACGTCGCCGGCACACTCGGAGAAGACGACGAATCCTCTGTCATTTCATCGGAGTACACCCCCACCGACGCTGACGCAGGCTGGGACTACTTCAAGGGCGACAACATCAAAAAGCGATGGAAGAAGGTGGTTGGCCGTGGCCCAAACGAGCCGGTTGCGCGGCAGTTGCTTTCCGCTGCCGATGCGTTATTCCGCGAAAAAGAGTATGCCCAGGCGGCCACCAAGTATAAGGCTGCAGCCGATCGCTGGCCCGACTCCACGATTGAGGAAGACGCCCTCTGGCAACTGGGCGAATGCTTATTTTTCACCGACAAGTATCCAAAGGCGGAGGATTGCTACGACGAACTGGTCAAGAAATACGCCAACACGCGGTATCTCGACCGGATTGCACAACGACAGTTTGTGATAGCCCAGTATTGGATTGCGCTCGACGAAAAAAATAGCTATTGGACCATCGTGCCAAATCTAGTGGACCGCAGCCGGCCCCTTTTCGATACCCGTGGACGGGCCATCAAAACCTTCGACCATGTCAGGATTAACGATCCTCGCGGCTCACTGGCCGACGACAGCATCATGGCGCAGGCCAACGCGCACTTTGTTGAGCGCCAATGGATCGATGCCGATTATTTTTACGGACTCCTTCGCAGCGAATATCCCGACAGCGATTTCCTACTGCAGGCCCATTTACTGGGACTTCAGGCAAAACTGCGGGCCTATCAGGGACCGGGCTACGAAGGGGGAGTGCTCGACGAGGCCGAAATTCTGGCCGACCAGACGTTTGTGCAATTTCCTGATCAACTCGACAGCGAAGAGCAGGAACGCATCGTGAAGGCTAGAGCTGAGATCGCGGCGCAACAGGCTCTACGACACTGGAATCGGGCTGAGTTCTACGCCAAAGGAAAGCACTACTCATCGGCCAGAATCTACTACGCTTTGATCGCCCGCGACCGTCCCCAAACACTCTTGGCCCAAAAAGCTCGCGAAAAACTCGAAGTCCTGCAGGGGCGCGAGGACGTCTCCGACGATCCACTCCCCATGCTCACGCGGGTTTTGAATCCAGACTCCTTGAAAGAGGCCGAACTCGACGCGATGGCCGAGGCCGACGTGGCCATCGCAAGGGAAGACACCTCTGGGGCCGGCGCGCCGCTGCGCTAAACGGACATCCTCACCATGGCCGCGCGAGTTGCCTATCCCTTTCGGCTCTTCCTCTTCGTGGTCATGCCATGCTCGCTGCTCTTCTGCGGTGGATGTGCTGCGTATCGATTCGGCAATAATACTCTCTACGCACACAACGTCCGCACCGTCTACGTACCAATGTTTCAGTCGGACAGCTTCCGCACGACGCCTGGCATCGACATGGGGGAACGCCTCACCGAGGCAGTCTGCAAGGAGATCGAAAAACGGACCCCGTTCAAGGTGGTCGGTTCACCAGACGCCGACAGCGTGCTCACGGGGCGTATCGTGGCCGATACAAAGCGAATGATTGTGGAAAGCCCTACCGATCAGTCGCGAATGGTGGAGATGAATATCCAAGTGCTTGTCACGTGGGCCGATCGGGGCGGCGCAGTGCTTTCCTCCGGCTCGGTGCCACTGCCAGCAGCAAGCGTTGACGTAGGACAGGCGGCAATGCTGGTGCCCGAATACGGTCGCTCGGTTGTCAGCACGCAGCAGGAGGGCATTATTAAAATGGCTCAGCAGATTGTGGGACTGATGGAAGAGCCCTGGTGATGGAGATCGTCAGGGGTGGTAGAGTTGCGTGCATGCCTCCCGATCCATTCCCTACACACTGGAGCTTGCGTACGCAGCGACTGGAACTGCCGCACCCTGGTTCACGCCATCGCCGGCCGCTGGTAATGGGGATTGTGAACGTCACTCCCGATAGTTTTTCCGATGGGGGACGGCACAGCGATATCGAAGCAGCAATCGCCCACGGAATGAATCTTGTGGAAGCGGGCGCCGACATTCTGGACGTGGGCGGCGAGAGCACGCGACCATTTTCAACGCCGGTAATGGCCGACGAAGAACTCCGTCGCGTGAGTGAGGTTGTGCGGCAACTCTCTGCAAAGGCCGGAGTGCCTGTGTCAATCGATACCTCGAAGGCATCGGTAGCCAGGCAGGCCATCGACCTTGGGGCAGAGATAATCAACGATGTCACCGGATTGGTAGGCGATCCCGACATGCTTCGCGTGGCCCTGGAGAGCCAAGCAGGCATTTGCGCAATGCACATGCAAGGCACGCCGCAGACAATGCAGACGGCGCCACGATACACCGATGCCGTGAGCGAGATTCTGGCCTTTCTGAAAAATCGCCGGGATGCGCTTCTGGCTGCAGGCATGCCGCTTGAAAAAATATGCCTCGATCCCGGCATTGGCTTCGGCAAGACGCACGCTCACAACGTGGAACTCTTGGCCCATGCAGGCCGATTTCTGAGCCTCGGCGTGCCGATCCTGATTGGGCATTCTCGCAAGGGATTTATCGGAGAACGGCTCGCAACGAGGCTGGGGAGGCCAGCCAGCGAAATGGATCTCGACGGTGGCACCGCAGGGGTGGCCTGTGCGTTGGCTGCTCAGGGTATCCAGGTCGTGCGCGTTCACGCCGTGCGATTGGTACGCAGTGCGATTGAACTCTTTTGTGCTTCATGAGTCCCATCATAGCTCGCGATCTTTACCCAATGCTCGTAGTGCCAGCGTTGAATCGCCCCGGCGACAGGTCACAAGAAGCGATCGCTGGACGAACTTCTTTTTTGAGCCGTCACTGTGCTACGCTTGGAACTCACCCTTGCGATGAAAGGACACGCCTCATGGCCACTGCTTCAACTCTCTCTCCAGCCAGTTCACTCGCCCAGCACTGCCGTGATATTGCCGCCCGCGCCCGCCGCGCAGCGATCGAGTTGGCCGGTATCGATGGGGACAGAAAAAAAGCGTGTCTGATGGCAGCCGCAGCACAAATTCGTGCGGATGCTGCAGAGATTCTGTCTGCCAACAAGCTCGACGTGGCTGCCTCGCCGAGCTTTGGGTTGACTGCTGCAGAAATGGACCGACTGACTCTCAACCCCAAGGGGATCGAGGGCATTGCAGCGGGAGTCGAGGCGGTAGCATCGTTGCCCGATCCTGTTGGAGAAGTGCTGGAGCACACAGCCCGGCCCAACGGTCTGGATATCCGAAAGGTACGGGTGCCGCTGGGAGTCGTGTTTTTTATTTATGAGTCGCGGCCCAACGTCACGGCCGATGCGGCGGCAGTGTCGCTGGCTGCAGGCAACGCGATTATTCTGCGGGGCGGCAAGGAGGCGGCCCACTCCAGTGCCCAAATCGCGGTCAGCTTGAGAAAGGCCATCCACTCCTGCGGCTTACCCGTTGACTGCGTGCAACTCGTCGACACACCTGACCGCGATGCCGTGGGCGCATTTCTGGCAATGGACGACCTGATCGACATCGTCATTCCTCGCGGTGGTGAGTCACTCATCCGCCGAGTCTGCTCCGAGGCGAGGATGCCGGTGCTCAAACACTTTAGCGGCAATTGCCATGTGTACGTCGATCGCACGGCTGATTTAGCCATGGCGGAAGCGATTGTGATCAACGCGAAGTGCCAGCGAATGGGCGTCTGCAATGCCGCCGAATCGCTGCTGGTCCACCGAGAGGTCGCAGCGGTATTTTTGCCCACGATCGCTCTGGCCCTCGGGCAGCACCACGTTGAGATCGTTGGGGATGCAGCCACCCGGTTGCTTGTGCCCACGGCTGGGATCGCCACTGAAACCGACTTCGCAGCGGAGTATCTCGGCCCAAAGATCTCCGTGGCGGTGGTGGATTCCGTGGATACGGCGATTGATCACATCAACCGCTACGGCTCCCGGCACACCGACTCAATCGTGACGGCCGATACGGCTGCCGCTGATCGATTTGCCGGGAGGGTCGACACGGCTGTGGTGATGATCAACGCCAGCACCCGATTCAACGATGGTGGCGAGATGGGGCTGGGCGCAGAGATTGGCATCTCCACCGACAAACTGCATGCCCGTGGCCCCTGCGGCATCCGCGAACTGACGACGTACAAATACATCGTCGTGGGCAGCGGCCAGACCCGGTCCTGATGTTGCCATTCTGCCAATACCCATCGCACCAGAGCGCACGTTTTTATGCCATGCCTTTTACGCGTCTCATTGTACCCCCTGCTCTGGAGCCTTTTGATCGCCATGCCAACGCCCGCCATCTCTGAGAGTCCGCAGAGCGAACAGCCAGCCGATCCATTTCTATGGCTTGAGGATGTCACCGGAGAGCGACAACTCGACTGGGTACGGGCTCGCAATGCCGAAAGCGTTGGGGCACTGGCGGGCGGTGAAGCATTCGCAACACTCGAATCAAGGATCCTTTCGATCATCGATTCGCAGGATCGCATCCCCATGATCAGCAAGATCGGCGACCACTTTTATAACTTCTGGCGAGACGCAAAAAATCCAAAGGGTGTGTGGCGGCGTACCACTCTTGACGAATACAGAAAACAAACTCCAGCCTGGGAACAGGTGATCGACCTAGATGCCCTTGCTGCCAAGGAAGAGGAAAACTGGGTCTGGCACGGTGCGTCTGTGCTGGAACCGCAGGATCGATTCTGCCTCATCTCGCTGTCGCGTGGCGGCGCCGACGCCGACGTCGTACGAGAATTTGACCTCGCTCACAACGCTTTCGTGGACGACGGGTTCGTTCTGCCTGAGGCGAAGAGTCGCGTGGCGTGGCGCACAGCCAACAGCTTGTTCGTGGCCACCGACTTCGGCCCGGGATCGCTTACCTCCTCCGGCTATCCCCGCACCGTGCGAGAGTGGGTTCGCGGTACCTCACTGGCTGAGGCCCCACTCATATTTGAGGGCCAGCCAGACGACATGAGCGTGGGGGCCTTTCGCGACCTGACTCCCGGCTTTGAACGCGATTTCATCTCGCGTCAGATGACATTTTACTCGAGCAAATTATTTCTCTTCCGCGATGGCTCGCTGATTCCGATCCAGAAGCCAGACGACGCTTCTGCGATGGTGCACCGCGAATGGTTATTGATCGAACTCCGCAGTGATTGGAATATTGGCGGGCTCACGCATCAGGCAGGCTCGCTTCTGGCCGTCAACTTTACGAGCTTTCTGGAGGGCAATCGCACGTTCCGCGTGCTCTTCTCACCCACCCCACGCACATCGCTGGCGGCGTTTGCAGGCACGCGCAATCGGATCATTCTGACCACACTCGACAACGTGCGCAGCCGACTGATCTCGCTGGCGTTTCGAGACGGCGTGTGGAACGAGGAAACGTTGCCTGGAATCCCTCCCTACGGCACAGCTAGTGCCACACCTGTCGACGACCTTGAGAGTGACGACTACTTTCTGATCACTGCCAGTTCCCTGCAGCCAGCGACTCTCTCGTTGGGAACTGCCGGCACTGCCTCGCTTGATCGCCTCAAGCAATCCCCCTCTTTCTTTCAGACCGAAGGCTTGGACGTCGTTCAACATGAAGCGATCTCTAAGGATGGCACTCGCATTCCATATTTCCAAATTGGCCCGAAGGATCTGCCGTTTGACGGGTCGACGCCCACGCTCCTCTATGGGTATGGCGGTTTTGAAATCCCGCTGGTGCCAACCTACGAACCGATTACCGGCGTGTCCTGGCTGGAACACAAACGGGTGTATGTGATCGCCAATATTCGCGGTGGAGGCGAGTTTGGACCAGCCTGGCATCAGGCGGCACTGAAGGCCAACCGACCTCGTGCCTACGAAGATTTTATTGCCGTGGCTGAGGACCTGATCGCCCGCAAGGTGACATCGCCGAAGCATCTGGGCATCAAGGGTGGCAGTAACGGAGGGCTCCTCGTCGGGAACATGCTCACGATGCGGCCGGAACTCTTCGGTGCAATCGTCTGCCAGGTGCCTCTCCTAGATATGCGACGCTACCACACACTGCTAGCTGGCGCCAGTTGGATGGGCGAGTACGGCAATCCGGATCGACCGGAAGAATGGAAGTTTATCCGTTCATTCTCACCGTATCACAATATCGATCCCACGCGATCCTACCCTCCGCTTTTCATCACCACATCCACGCGCGACGATCGCGTGCATCCAGCCCACGCCCGCAAGATGGCGGCGCAGCTCAAGGCCTATGGAAAGCAGGTGCTCTCCTATGAAAACATCGAAGGTGGACACGGCGGTGCAGCAGACAACAAGCAAAAAGCGTTCATGGACGCTCTGAGCTGGGCATTTCTTGACCGTGAGCTTCGATAGAGCGTTCGACTATTAGAGTGCTCTGCGATGTTTTTTTTTCGGTTTGTTCTCGCCAGCCGTCGGTGCCGGACCAGCGTCTGGCTTTGGCCCCGATGGCCCTGCGACACTCTGCCGCCGAGCAGCCCGGTGCGGCTGCGGCCCACCGGTATGGCCGCCAGGCGTGCGCTTGTGGCGGATGCCACTGGATCGCTGCCCATCGCGGCCCTGCCCACTTCCACGCGGCCCACCACGGCCCGCGCCGCCTGCACGGCGGCCCTCATCGCGATGCCCGTCGTGACCGCCATCTCTTCGGGGCGGGCGAGTCGCATCGCTGGCTTCGCCCTTCGGCAGTTCCGGCAGATCGCTGCGGGGCCGAATCGGCTTTCGCAGTAGCTTTTCGATCGCCTTCAACCGCGACCGTTCTTCCGGATCGCAAAAGGTAACGGCTTCACCAGTCATGCCCGCACGCCCAGTACGACCAATACGATGCACGTACGTTTCTGGCTCGTGTGGCAGTTCGTAATTCACCACATGCGACACCTGATCAACATCGATCCCACGGGCCGCAATGTCCGTGGCAATCAACACCGGGGGCTGCGGCGACTTAAATGCAGCCAACGCCTTCTCTCGCTGATTCTGGCTCTTATTGCCGTGGATTGCCGCCGAGCGAATGCCGACCTTATCAAGATCTCGCTGCAGTTTATCGGCCCCGTGCTTTGTGCGAGTGAACACGATCACGCGAGTCATCGCCTCGTTTTTCAGCAGGTGTACGAGCAGGTGCCGCTTTTGTCTCTGCGGAAGAAAAAACACAGACTGCGTCACCGTTTCAGCTGACGTCGCCTGCGGTGTGGTCTTCACTTCCATCGGATTGCGCAGCATTGAATCGGCCAAGTGACGCACCTCACTCGGCAAGGTAGCCGAGAAAAAGAGCGTTTGACGGTCTTTGGGTAGCATGGCAACGATGCGCCGTACGTCGTGAATAAAGCCCATGTCCAGCATGCGGTCGGCTTCGTCGAGAACTAGAAATTCGACGGCGCGAATGTCGACCAATCTCTGGTTGATGAGATCCAGCAACCTACCCGGCGTGGCGACGAGCACATCAACGCCTCGCATCATGGCCGCCGCCTGTGGCCGCTGATTCACTCCGCCATAAATCACGGCTGATTTCACGTTGGCATTTTTTCCGTAGGCCCGGAAGCTTTGGTAAATCTGGCCGGCCAGTTCGCGAGTGGGTGCGAGCACCAATACGCGGCACCGTCGTGGCCCCGGTTGCTGCGGCTTCGCCAACATCCGCTCGATGAGCGGCAGCGCAAAGGCAGCCGTCTTTCCAGTGCCTGTCTGGGCGCAGCCGAATAGATCGCGACCGGCGAGCACATGCGGCACGGCCTTGGCCTGAATAGGTGTCGGTTCGGTGTAGCCCTCGGCGACAAGCGCCTCGAGCACCGGCTTTGTCAGCCCTAAACTTTCAAATGTCACGGTTTCACTATCCAACACTGCAGTCTCACAGTTCTCAAACGTTTTCATTCTCAAACAATCCTTCATCGTTTCGATACAAACTCTTTCTGCTACGGCACGTCGATCGCGACGCGCGCGGCAATCGGAGGGTGTGCGCAAACACATTCGCGACACATCAATCGGTGCCCATTGAACTCGCCAGCAGCCAATTGCCGCCAAGCATCCAAGGGCAGTCGACCCCATTCCGCACCGAACCAACGGCCTGCCCAAGTATCCACGCAGCACAGCCGCACATCAGGCGGCCGAGGACTTCGCAGCGAAGGCACGCAACGCAGTTGATACAACCGCGCCGTTCGGCGGAGGGGGCAAGCAGGAATCGCGGTCGAGCGACAGAGTTTTTCGATGTCATAGCGGCATATGTGCCGCACAACCTTCGAAAAACGTCCGGTCCAAGAAGATGCAATTATGACGATCCTGCCTCGCTTATGAAGCTTTGGCTGATCGCTCTTACCACCTCGTTACGACAAAAGTATACCACGCGATTTGAAAATGCCTAATCGCAGTGGTTTGGCACAAAAAACAGGCGGGGGCTCTGTGGTTCTAGAGCCGAGCCAGCGGCCCCTTTCCAAACCCAATCACGCGAATCGCTTCGACGAGCATCACGGCCGCAAGAGCCAACAGCACCGCACCGGCCCACGGCACTGGGTCGGCAGGCAACACAAAGCCGGCATCATTTGAAAATCGTGGAAACGTCATGCGAGCAAGCGCCCACGTGCTCATCACATACATGAACACCGTCGGCAGGCCCGTGACCAGCCAGATCCACGCCGCCCGCCGGGTCCGCCACAGCCACACCGTCACGCCCAGCAGCGTGAGTGCTGCCAGCAGTTGGTTGCTCGCGCCGAACAGGCTCCAGAATGTTTTCCAGACCGGAACCGCAACGCCATTGCCATCGACATGTGGACGCAGAAGAAAGACCAACGGCACGCCAGCAGTCAGCGACGTTCCAAGCCAGGCCCCGGCACGGCCACCGAGGCCAGTGAGTTCCTGAACAATATACCGTCCCAACCGAGCACAGACGTCCAGCGTGTCGTACACAAATGTTGTAAAAGCCATCAGGGCAAATGAAACGCCAATCGCCGCGGGCACTCCCAGGATCTCCAAAAACCGCCCCATGCCTAAGGCATAGACAAAGTTGGGCGGTTGGTTGGACAGAGGACTGTCTGCGGCCAGCACCATCACGCACGACAAACTCACTACCGCCACCATGGCCTCTAAAAGCATCGTGCCGTAGCCAACCGATCGAGCGTCCGTCTCCAGGCGCAACTGCTTGCTCGTCGTGCCAGACGCAATCAAGGAGTGAAAACCTGAGCAGGCACCGCAGGCAATCGTGATAAAGAGCATCGGCATCAGATCACCAGCCCGGGCCGTTTGCCAGTTCGTAAACGCCGGATACACAATCGAAGCATCGCCCGCCACAAGCTTGTCGCTGGCAATGAGGCCAACCACAGCACCGCCGAGAGCCACATAAAGAAAGCAGCCGCCCAGATGGCCGCGAGGCTGAAGCAGCAGCCACATCGGCACCATGGCGGCGACCAAACAATAGAGCAGCAACAGTACTCCCCAGATTTTCTGCGATTGCGGTTCGCTCACGCCAATCACCGCCGCGAGATCAAACGGAATGGTCTGGCCCACCCAGATCGCTAGGCCGACGAGCGGCAGAAAAATCGCGGTCGCCAACCATACGGGCATTTTCAGAAATCGCATGCACAGCCCCATCACCACTGGCAGCACGAGATACAAGAGGCTCGACGTGGCAATTCCGCCCCCCGATACAATCTGACCATTTTCCAGCGTCTGCCTGCCTATAAAGCTGGAGGCAGTGATGTCGGTAAACGCAACGATGATGTAAACCAGCGCGATCCACACAAACGCCAGAAACAGAACGTAACTCCGCTCACTCATGTGCTCTCGCACCACCTCCGCAATCGAACGAGCCTTATGGCGAATAGATGCTACCAATGCCGCAAAATCGTGAACGCCACCAATGAAAATGCTGCCAACCAAAATCCAGAGCAAGGCCGGCAGCCAACCAAATGCAACACCAGCGAGGATTGGCCCCACGATTGGGCCGGCCGCAGCGATCGCGGAGAAATGTTGGCCCAGAAGCAATTGCGATGGAATCGGCGCGTAGTCAACGTCGTCTCGGAGCGTGACTGCGGGTGTTGGCGCTTGTGCATCCAACTGGAAAAGCCTCGCCAGCAGACTACCGTAGATCCAGTAGGCCAAAAGCAGCACCGCTGCACTGGGCAGGAGTACGTACAGCAGGCTCATGAACGGTCCCTCTATTACGTTGTTGTTGGCCGGGGCTTCCGGCAGACGCCAACTTTGTACATCATGCTGCGGTTCCATGACGGGCAGCGTCCGATTTCCCCTCGCCACTGACCATTCAGTCACACTCACTTTTGCATCACACCCTTTCAGCGGGAGCCACTCATGCCGACCCCAACACCCGAAACCCTCGTGATCATCGGCAGCGGCCCGGCTGGCTGGTCGGCCGCAACCTATGCAGCCAGAGCCCAGCTCAAGCCGCTGGTCTACGAAGGGGCAATCACTGAAAAAAACCGGATGAGCGGCACGCTGCCGCTGGGGCAACTTGCCCTCACGAGCGAAGTAGAGAACTACGCGGGATACCCGCATGGAAATCTCACAGGCTTTTTGGAATCGGCCCTCCCTGCCAACCGCCGTGAGATGATGGCGCCGCATGCCGGAGAAGGCGTGACCGGCCCAGAACTGATGGAGTTAATGCGACAGCAGGCCGTGAACTTTGGCACCCGCATCGTCACAGACGACATTCTCAAGGTCGATTTGTCAAAGCGGCCCTTCACTCTCTACCCCAGTGAAGGAGGCGTGGTCGAGGCACAGTGCGTGATCGTGGCCACCGGAGCCAGTGCCAATTGGCTGGGGCTGCCCAGCGAGGAGCATTTCAAGAATCGAGGGGTGAGCGCCTGCGCGGTCTGCGACGGAGCGCTGCCTCGTTTTCGAAACAAGCCACTGGTGGTTGTGGGTGGTGGCGACTCGGCCGTCGAAGAGGCCACTTATCTGTCCAAATTTGCGAGCACGGTGCATCTGGTCCACCGACGTGAGTCGCTGCGTGCCTCGAAGATCATGGCTAGCCGCGCCCACGCCGATCCGAAGATCCAAATTCATTTCAATTCTGGCTTAGCGGAGGTGCTCGGTGACGATCGCCACGGCGTAAGCGGCGTGCGACTCCAGAGCACCACAACGCCTTCACAGACAACAACGCTCGACGTGGCTGGCGTATTTCTGGCGATCGGCCACACGCCCAACACAGCGTTCTTGGATGGACAACTCTCGCTGACCTCTAAAAAGTACATCGTTTGGACGCAACACTTTCGCACGAACACGAGCGTGGAAGGTGTGTTTGCCGCCGGTGATGTGGCAGACGATTACTACCGACAGGCCATCTCTGCTGCGGGTACAGGCTGCATGTCGGCCCTCGACGCCGAACGCTGGCTGGCCCACGGGTAACTCAAACTCCAAGACCCGCGGCAACCGACACACGTAAAGCCGTGCGGACCCGTCGCTTCGTGTGACGCTTGCAATGGCACAGAAATACGCTTCAAACGCACGTATGACGGCAAAGTTTAAAACCGGGGCGAGTCAAAAACCGAATAAAAAAGCCCGGTCAGGGAGTGAACCCCAACCGGGCTGAGCGTTGTCTCTCTTGCACTGTGTGTGCAAGCAATCCGTGCGTTCAATCAGAAGCCGACATACGTGACCTGGATGTCACCCTTTTTCTGGAATCGCACGATCACTGAACTGCCGCACGCGTAGTCGTAGCGAACCTGACCGCACCCAAGAATGGTGGAGCGGGAGGTTTCGCACGGGCAGCCTTGGCAGCAGACCGGCAGGCATACTGGCACACACACCGAGCAGCAGGTCTCTGGGCTCGTTGCGTTGAGCACCGTTTCATACGTTGGCTCTTCGCAGCAGCCAGCGGCATGTTTGTGCTTGTGGGCGTGCTTGTGGCGATACTTGATGC
>QWQH01000153.1 GCA_003670915.1 Planctomycetota bacterium
AAGGCAACGTCCTACTGGCAGATCGCGCAGTACCGCGATACCTACGGCATCCACGCGGCCACCGGCATTCTCTTCAACCACGAAAGCCCGCTGCGGCCAGAGCGATTTGTCACGCAAAAAATTGTGGCCGCTGCCTGTCGCATCGCCGCCGGCGAGCAGCAGGTGCTCACGCTCGGCGATCTCTCCGTGCGGCGAGACTGGGGCTGGGCACCGGAATATGTCGTCGCCATGCACGCAATGCTCGAGCAGGATTCAGTCGAAGACTTTGTCATCGCCACTGGCCTCACGAGCAGTCTGGAAGAATTTGTTGCAGAGGCCTTTTGTGCTCTGGGCCTCGATTGGCGCAAGCACGTTGTCCACGACCCAAATCTCATGCGAGCGAACGACAATTCGTGTGGCCGCGCCGACACATCGCATGCCACTCAGCGACTCCATTGGACGGCCCGCCACACGATGCCCGACGTGGCCCGGATGATGGTGGAGGCCCGCTTGGCTCGAGACGCTCTTTCGGTTCGCCGCGCGGCATGAAAAGGCATGAGCCTACGGCGACACCAGGCCGGCGGTGGCTCCATCGCAGATCCGCTTCGAGAGGGAGTCAGAATGCATATAGAGAGTGAATCGATGCTGTTTCCCGACGATCTGTGCCGCGTTGAACTGAGTAAAATCTAAGTGGGGCAATGCCCATCTGCCCGGCATCCCCACATACCCTAAAGCCTGCGACCGATTGGCTCGCTCGAGCAACGGGTAAAACCTCAGAACCCTGTCGTTGGAGTTGTTGATCAGAATCAGTCGATCGACGCATTCAAGGGCTTCATGATAGGGACCACGCAGGGCCAACGCATCGTAGCGGATCGCAGCAGCGACCAACACCACGTGCAACTGACCTGGCCGATTGATCCAAGGTTGAAAGTCGTAGCGCCCTGCTTTTTCCTCTACCGCCAGATCATCGAGCGCTTCCATCGCAATAAATCCGCCAAAGCTGTAGCCGATAATTGCCACAGGACGTTCGGGTTCTACTCGCCCCAGCAGCCACGCCAGATAGTGGCCGTCGGTAAACGCGCGATCGTATTTTGCACGTCCATCTCGTAGCAAGAGTCCGTCCTGCTCGCTCGGCCAAGAAAAGACAACCGTTCGCACGGGCGGGGCGTTGGGGCAGCACGCTGCCGACCGCTTCGCAAGCAGCACTCCCTGCTCGCGGGCCTCGCTGGGCTTGTAGCGATTGC
Organism: Planctomycetota bacterium; assembly: GCA_003670915.1. GTDB lineage: Bacteria > Planctomycetota > Planctomycetia > Pirellulales > UBA1268 > BAIKAL-G1-2R. The sequence goes on from QWQH01000153.1 coordinate 1,224, forward strand.
CGTGAACAAACACGATCAGTGGCTGCGTTGGATCGCTCAAAAGGCTGGCCAAGTCGGAACGTTCCCAGCAGTTGTTTTCGTTCAATCGCTCGACGCTTGGCTGAGCGGAAAACGGCATCCGGCAGATTTCGGGGAGGCGACGCGTGCTGACAGTCCACACGTCGGTGTGATTGCATGGCGACCGTGGCGCACAGGGAGCACAAATCCCCTCCGCGTTCCAGCCCATCACAAGTGCTGCGCAGGCCGTCCACACGCACAGGAGGCAACGCGGCGTCTGAGGAAGTGTTATCAATCGCATGGGTATCGATCAGGACAGGCTCACTCGGGGCATCACTCTGACAAGAATCCTGCGCGGCATAGACCTATCACAAAGTAGCACTCAAATTGTGGCAACAGCCGGCATAGCGACTTTTTTGATGGGTTCGCAGGGCATCTTCTAACGTCCCGCCGCTACAACCGTTACGTTTGCACGAGGAACCCTCTGGCCGTCTCCCGAAAACTTTTTCAGCCCTCCTCCGCACGGTGCTCAATCGTGAGCTACGGTTTGGTAGCGGCGTCATGGACGTCGCATCCATTTCAACAGGTCGGATCACGACCAAGAAGTGCTGGAGATTCGAACATGTCGCGTACTGTGTGTCTTGCGATCATTCTTGGCAGCCTTGTGGCCACGCCAGGATGCAGCAGTTGTTTTGGTGGTGGGAATAGCTGCCGCCGCCCCTCGTTTATGGAATTTCGGTCGCCGTGCTCCCGTGGCCAAGAAACCGCCCCTGCCTGCGGTGCTCCTATGGCCCCTGCCTGCGGCGCACCTGCCTGTGGCCCCGCACCCTGTTGCGAACAAGGCGGCGCGATCATGCAGTCACCCTCGTCCGGAACAGTCGTGAGCGAGTCCGGTACGTTTAGCTGAAAAGCTAAAAAAGAGCCCGTCCATGCGATTATCGTGTGGACGGGTGCGGTCTGCTTATAATCCGCGGCTTCACAGGAACATATTCCACGGAGCCGCCATGTTCGAATCGCTGTCTGCATCTCTCTCCAGTGCAATCAACTCCCTGCGCGGTCGCGGCACACTGACCGACGCGAACATGCGGGAGGGACTTGAGGGGGTGCGAACGGCCCTGCTTGAGGCCGACGTTGCGTATGACGTTGTGGACTCGTTTCTGGACCGCGTGGCGGCTGATGCCGTTGGCGCAAAGGTACTGGAATCACTCGACCCGGCGCAGCAACTCGTCGGAATCGTCCACCGCGAACTGATCGACCTCATGGGGCCGGTGGACCATTCGCTCCACCTTGAGCCAGGCAAGACAACGATCCTCATGCTCTGTGGGTTGCAGGGCTCGGGCAAAACAACGTCCTGCGCCAAGCTCGCGAAGAAAATCAAGGAGCAGGGATACAGCGCGATGCTCGTTGCAGCCGACTTACAGCGGCCCGCTGCCATCGAGCAACTCGTTGTGTTGGGATCGCAGATTGGCGTGCCGGTACACGTCCCCGAACTGGCTGGGGCAGGTGGCCCCGGCGATCCGGTGGCCGTCTGCAATGCGGGCGTGGCGCGCGCAAAAAAGGAGGGCATCTCCGTTGTCATCCTCGATACCGCTGGGCGGCTCTCGATCGATGCGGCACTGATGCAGGAACTGTCCAGAATCGACCGGACGGTGGGGCCTGATCAGGTTTATTTGGTCGTGGATGCGATGACTGGCCAAGACGCTGTGAAGAGTGCCAAAGCATTCAATGAAGCGTTGGAGATCAATGGCGTGATCATGACGAAGCTGGATGGCGATGCCCGCGGAGGCGCAGCCCTTTCGGTGAAGAGCGTGACGGGCGTGCCGATTAAGTTTGTGGGTACAGGCGAACAGATCGAGGCTCTGGAAGACTTCCATCCCGAACGCATGGCGGGTCGTATTCTTGGAATGGGCGACGTTCTGACGCTCGTCGAGGAGGCGCAGCGGAAATTTGATCGGGATGAGATGCAGGAGCAGGAAGAACGGCTTCGTGCCGGAGAATTCACGCTCGACGACTTTAAAAAAATGCTGCTTCAGACGCGACGGCTTGGCCCGCTTGGCAAGGTGCTCGGCATGATTCCTGGCATGGGTGGCATGCAGGAGATGCTGGCAGGCGCTGATCTTGAGAAAGACATGGGGCGACTCTTTGGCGTGATCGATTCGATGACCCCCAGCGAGCGACGCAGTCCGTCCCGCGTGATCGACCAGCAGCGCCGCCGACGGATTGCTGCCGGGGCAGGCGTTGAGCCCCACGAGGTGAGCGACCTCGTGAAGCAGTTTGACGGTATGGCCTCGATGATGAAGAGCATGGCGGGCCTCGGCATGCGGGATCGAGTGAAGCAGATGCAACAACTGCAGGGGGCTTTGACCAACCCAGCCGGTCGCTTAGCCCGTCCCAAGGGTGATACCGGAAAGCGACTCACCGCCGACGAACGCCGCAAGCTGAAGAAGCAGCGAGACAAGGAACTTCGCAAGCGAAAACGTGGCCCCAACGAGTAGACAGCGACTGTCTCGAACGGGCTAGAATAATCACCTGTTGAGTATGAATAGTGCTGAAAATGAGCCATCCGGCAGGTGGGCTTGGGTTCCGCGGTGCGTCGGGTACGCTCCAGTGGCTTAAAAGATACCTTCTCAGGAGATTCCGACTGTGTCTGTGATGATTCGAATGAAGCGTATGGGCCGGAAAAACCGCGCCTTTTACAGAATTTGTGCCAGCGATAAGCGTAGCCCTCGCGATGGCCGCGTCATCGAGGAACTCGGCACGTACGATCCGTATGTCCCAGAGACAGATGCCCGCTGCGTACTCAATGGACCTCGGGTGCAGTATTGGCTGTCGGTGGGTGCCCAGCCCAGCAACGCAGTTCGCGTGCTCATCAAGAAATATGGGCCAGGCGGCACACACGAAAAAGCAATGGAATTGGCTCGTGCGAAGCTCTCGCTGCCGCGAGTGATGCCCGATCCAGGCCCACCGGCTTATGTGCCCGAAGTGAAGGTCGAACCTTCTGCCGAGTCGACGACCGAACTGCAAGCCGACACCGCAGTCGCCGAAGTGATCGCTGTCGAGGCTGTTGCGGAGGGTTCGGCGGCTGGTGCAGAGGCTCCGGCGACCGAGGAGTCGGCGGGCTCCTGACAACGCGATGAAAACCATCCACGGCTTTTCCTGCCAGTCCTCTTTGAGCCCTTCCTATGCGCATCGACATTCTGACCCTTTTCCCGGATATGTTTGCAAGCTTCCTCCAAGGAAGCCTGCTCGGTTTGGCGCGCACCAGTGGCCTGCTCGATATCTGCGTGACGAACATCCGTGATTTCGCCGAGGGCACGCATCGGCAGGTGGACGATCGCCCGTTTGGTGGCGGGCCAGGCATGCTCTTGATGCCAGGTCCTGTGGTCGCCTGCGTTGAAAACGTTCAGGATCGCATGGCTGCTCCAGGCCATTTGGTAATGCTCACCCCCGGTGGGCGGCGGCTCGACCAGCAACTCGTTGAAGAATTGGCACGCAAGGAACGGCTTGTGCTGCTGTGCGGCCGCTACGAGGGATTCGATCAGCGTGTTCACGACACACTCCATCCAGACGAGATTTCGATTGGCGATTATGTGCTCTCTGGCGGCGAAGTGGCGGCGATGGTGATCGTCGATGCCGTCGCCCGGCTGGTGCCAGGGGTGCTTGGCGACGAGGAGAGTGCCCGACAGGATTCCTTCTGCGGCGACGATCGCCTCGTAGAAGGCCCACAATACACCCGTCCGCGTGAGTTTCGCGGGCGGCATGTACCCGAAGTGTTACTTTCGGGAGACCATGGCAGGATTGCGACGTGGCGGCACGAACAGGCCGTTGCTGCGACCCAGCACCGAACCGATACCCATCAGCCTTCAAGGAGCCTTTCATGAGCCAGCAAATCCTTTCCCACGTTGAAGCCTCAAGCCTGAAGACCGAAGTCCCGCAATTTGCCATTGGCGACACCGTCGATGTGCACACGCGGATTCTGGAAGGCGAAAAGGAACGGCTGCAGATCTTCAGCGGCGTCATCATTGCCCGCAGCGGATCCGGTAGTCGCGAAATGTTTACCGTCCGCCGCATCGTGGGTGGCGAAGGAGTGGAGCGAAAGTTTCCTCTCCACTCTCCAAAAATTGCCAAGGTCGAGGTGAAGCGTTCGGGCGTGACTCGCCGTGCAAAGCTCTACTACCTGCGTGATCGCATTGGGAAGTCGGTGCGCCTGCGAGAGAAGCGGGAAGAGACACCGGCTCAGGCCGCCGTTGCAGCCAAGAAGGCAGCCAGCAAAGTCGGCAAGAAGCCTGCGGTCTCCAAGAAATAATCGCAGCGACTGGCTGGACGATACGGATGATGGCTTGCGGTGGATGCCCCGCGGCACACAAAAAATAGAAGCGGTGTCTTGATGTCGCACGATTCGCGAGACGCGCTGGGGCGTCTCGGAGAAGGGGCTGCAGCGAAGTATCTCCGCTCCCTCGGCTATCGCATCCTCGCCCAACGAGAGCGCGTGCTACGGGGCGATATCGACATCATCGCCCTCGACGATCGGACGGTGGTGTTTGTGGAAGTTCGCACGCGGAGCAACACCGCTCACGGCCATCCAGCCGAGACGGTGGGTTCCCATAAGCAAAATCGCATTGCGCAGCTCGCCACCGCCTATATCCACCGGCATCGCCTCCACGACTGTCGCGTGAGGATCGACGTGGTGACTGTCATCTTTGCCGACGGCCAACCGCTCGTGGAACACTTCCAAAATGCGTTTGATAGCCCCTTCTAAGACGGATGCTTCGTGCCCTTCCGGCATCGTGACCCAAGATTCGCTCTAGCAGGCTGTGGATAAACCACGTGTTGGACCGCAGGATGCGGTCCCGGGTGCGTTGCACCCGCAAAAAACAGGAGGTTTTCAAGTGGAAAAAGTGCATGGAGGGTTTTTCCACGGGCAGCTAGGGGCGGGCCATTGGTGCGGTCACATCGATCAACTCAGTTGGCACAGTGAAGATCTGCATCGTGCCGTCTGGCAACCGGCGGGCCAAGCGGTCGAGGCGCGACCGAACTTTTTCTCGAGGCGGCTTTCCATCCACTTGCCTGATCGCAACGCCGGCCACTTGTCGGGGGTTGCGCTTGGCAATCGCCGCATAGAGTTCTGGATCGCGTTCACCGGAATCGCCAACGAGCAGGAATGTGCGGTCTGGAAAATCGGCCATGATCTGCTCAATCGTCCTTCGCTTGGAACGCTTCCGCGACGGCAGCCGGCCCAACGGAGTTGAATCCTTGAGCCGAAAGAGCTTCAAGTGCAGAGAGCCGGCAGGCAACCCCGCGTCGGACAAAAAACCGTGCAGGCAGTTGGCCAGCTGCCATGGACTCGCCGAAACGTAGTGGAAGGCTGTGCCCATTTCCTGCCAGCGACGGTAGAGCTCCGTCATGCCTGGCACTGCATAGAACTCCCGCACGAGCGTGTTGGCGAGGAGTTCCTTGCGATTGGCTACGTTGGTCACCTTGACGGTGTCATCGATGTCGGAGATCACCGACAATCCCCTTTCGCCTATCACTTGAATGCACCCGCCATGCACAGGCGTGCTGGCGTCGCTTCTTTCTGAAAGCCCGGCCTCGGCTGTATCAATGCCGTGTTCATCGAGCACCGCGGCATAGGAAATCCACCGACAGTCGGGCCCGCACGTGTGCGACATGGAATCAATCGCCTCGTCTTCGAGGTCGACGGTCATCTGAAAGTGGCCGACTCGATCTGTGTGCCCCGCATTGCATAGCTGGCCACCGATCAAAATCTGCACGGGTTGGCCGGCCACGCGCTGAAAGAGAAAGGCGTCGGCTCGCCGCTTAAAAATATCCGATGCGAGCTGCGACTCGCTCAGGTCGAGGAGCCGCTTCAGGACGGCCATCGCCATCGTACGCCGGCGGCTCTTCACGGGCAGCGGTCTGGAAACCATTCCAGCAACGGTGGCCCGCCAGCGTTGCTCGCCTGGAATGCGTCTGGCGTACGTGGGAAAGAACACAATCATTCGGTTGGGCGATGCTGAGTCGGAAAGTTCGGAAAGGGGCGGTGTCTGAGAGCGAATACCCATCAACGTGGCCGCAGGAGCGCGGTGCTTGCAAGTGGGAGGCTTTTCATTTTACAACTTGTTCTCGTTTGAATCGATTTTCACTTGGAGAAGAGCATGGGTGTTAAGAAGACGGGCAAGGGCCGACGCAAACTAGGCCAAAAGAAGCGCCGCATGCGAGCCCGTATCCGCCATCGTAAGGGTTGATCTCACGATCTTTCCAGAGTGCTTGCCGTCGGCTTTTTGACGGCCATCCATCCACCACCTCAAACGCTCATGGCCTGCTGTCGGCACGACCCGCACAGTTTTCCATCATGCCTGCCCCCAAGTGCTTTTGGGAGGACATTTTTTCTTGCCTCGCACTTTCCGTGGGGTAGGTTTCCTTAGCTTCGCGGTTTCTCCGCGAGCACCGACAGGCCAGACGGCATGTCGGTTCAGGCAAATCGATGGAGAATGTGCGATGCGGAACACGGAATGGAGCAGGCGTCTGGTGCTGAGCGTTGCAGTGATGGCGGCCTCTGGGCTCGGCGGCTGCAAGGCGATGAGCGAAAAATACATCAAGCTTGAGGTATGGAAGTACGAGCGGTGCTTCGGACACCTGCCCCCTGGATTCGTTCCTCCCGGTGCCATCGCCCCGGCAATGGCCGCTCCGGCCGCGCAACCGTGCGGTCAGGGAGCAGCACCGTGCCAGTCGGCACCCTGTCAGAATGCATCGTTTGCGCCGGGAGATCGCGGGATGGGCGACAATTGCAACAACTGTCAGGGTGGAACGATCGAGGGAGGCATGCCTGCGAGTTCCGGTCCATCCGGCACGTTTGTGCCAGGCTTGCCAGCCGGTCCGGGAGGCTCGCCTGGTCCGATGCCCAGTGCCAACTTGCCCACACCGGCAGGCATGACGGCAGGGAAGCCTGTTATTCTCTCTGATGAAGTCGTTTTGCCGTAAGCGCCGGTACAATCATCGTCCATGATTGATCAGCGTCCCCGACCCTCCCGCGCCATTGCCAGCCTCGTTGTGGTGGGGCTGTTGGGTGGCAGCGGCTGCCGCGAAGCGTCGCAGTGGCTGGGCCACTTCGCATCCAGAGCACAGCCAGCCGCAACGCTTCCCGCAGCAGCCAACGCAGACGGGCATGGCGGGCATGGCGGGCATGACGGCAACGCCCCGGCAGGCCTCGCACGCTCTGTGCTGCTCACGCCGCAGGCTCGCCGCAACATCGGGCTGGAAACCAAGGCTCTCGTGACGGCCACCGCGTGGAAGGTGATCGAACTGCCTGGCGTCGTGGTCG
>QWQH01000144.1 GCA_003670915.1 Planctomycetota bacterium
AGTGCGTTCGTGGTTGGACTCGTCAAAAATGAATTTTCCTTTTGCGGCGGCGAGTTGATCGATATCGACTTGCAACCGATCGATCAGGTCGGTTGTTGCATCGAAGAGGATATTCCTGTCGAGCAGCGGATTTGGTTTGACGAGCTTACGCAAATCTTCGCCCGGAGGCGGGAGCCATAGGTCGATATCTTTCGCCTCTAGGCGCGACCATGGCAGCTTTTTGAAGCCGAGTCTGGCCGCATCGACCGTAAGATTCGCCACCGTCGGTTGCCCGCTGCGATTGACGATCACGAGTACAGCCCGCGGAGGCGTGGCAGCATCGAGGCAGTAGGCGCTGGCGTACACCGCCGGCGTCGTCGTTGCAACGGCAGCCTCCGGACTCCAGTACCCTACGAACCTCGCCGCGTCGTCGAAGACGCCCGATGCATCGAGCGATGCAATTCGCCTGTACTGCACGGCTACGTCGTGCACAATAAGGCCAGCGTAGAGGGCGCGCATCTGCTGATACCCGAAGTGCCGCAGGCCTGCGTTGGGCGCCGGTCCGTCGCCCAATCCAATTTTGAACATCCAGTTGGTCGCGATGCCCCACTTTTCTGGATTGTTGTAACGCAGCCGATCCATTGGCCATGTCCGCAGGAAATCGCGCTCCTCGCCCCAGTTTGGAAATGCACTTTCGCCATCCAAAAGGATGTCGGCAAACGACAGGCAGGGCATGTAAAACGTATTTGTCATGTGCAGCCAGATGAGTGGTTCGACGCCATTGTCGTGAAACAGCCATCGCAACCGCTTGAGCAACGCGTGGTAGCGAAAAAAATCGAAACCAGGCTGCACGCGGCCATCGGGGAACTGGTACGCGAGTCCTATGCTCGGGTCGGTTGAGGGCGTAATCCACACATCGTCGATGTACAAGCCAGCGATCAATTTGCGAGCCAGCCACTCGTTGATCGCCCACGCATAGCAATCCTGCGCTTCGGGGAGATATTGAAAGCCACCGCCCCGATACCACACGGGGGCATATTCGGCAGCGTTTTGTGGGAGTCCGATGTACTGTCGGTCGAGGTACAGAATGGGGCCTCCGTAGGGCACCTCTTTGGCGTACAGCGATCGGTGCATCTGTGAGCGATCTGCGGCAGCGTCGAAATCGTCATTCTCCGGTGCGATTGAGAATTGCATGGAATGACCGTTGTCAACTTTGAGATCCTGTTTAGAAAAGCTGTCGACGTGTGCAAATGAAACGCTTCTCGGAAGCGAACGATGGTTGGCTGGCAAGCGTTTAACCGGTGTCAACTGCAGACCGAAGACATAGTCGAGTGGCTTGTGCACTTCAATCGGCTCATGCACGAGCAGGAGTCGCAACACAACGCGGTTTGGCTGACGCTCTACGACAACAGCCGATTCAGAAACGCTCTGTGTCCAGTGACGATCATTCTCGGCAAACCAATTGAGTCCACGCTGGTCGTCCGCCAGTGCGACAAATGGAATAAAGCTGCCAAAGAGCTGACCGTTTTTCACAGCCCCCGGATTGGCGCTTGCGAGCACAGTGCCCTGGGCGACGGGCGTGGCACCGTACCGGCATGCGTGGCGAAACTCAGGGTGGCCCGTCCAAAAGCCGAACAACGTTGCATGCTCGGGCTTCAGGGGAATGGTCACCAGGAGCCGGTCAAGCGTGCCCGGTATGGATGAGGCCACGCGTGCGGTGATCTTCATCATGCCGTCAAACTGGATGCCCACCTGTGTGTCGATCGACCATGTGCCGGCTGTCATGCCCCCGGCGGTTTGGACTCGATCGGGGGCGGTTTCTTCCAAGACGGGCTGCGCCGCTCTGGATTTCCACACCAGTGGCTCACCGCCAGCCTTTGCTTCAATCTCTACCGGACCGGCCAGCATGTCGGCCCCCTTTGAAACGAGCGCCGACGGCCAGCCGCGGTCATCGATGTCGATGCGGCGATCAGAGAGAAACACGCTCAGGTGCCCATCTTTATTAGCTGAAGTCTTGAGCGGATCGAATCCAGGCAGCACTTCTCCCTCGTGTATGCCCACTTTCGACCCCAGCCAAGGCGGGATCGGTCGCTGCCGCGTGATCGACTGCTCATCAATGACGGTGCCAGCGGCATCCAGAAATCGTAAGCCGAGCACATGCTGGCCATAGCCCACAGGGAGATTGTGGACCGACACGGTCGCACGACCATCCACGAGGTTTGAGACTGTATTCCGCGGACCCACAGCGACAGTGGGAGTCGCAGCGAGTGGCTGAGGCTCGATCCACACGGTGTGCTTGAAGTCGGGGCCTGTGACGGTCATTTCAACACGCGCCACCTTCTGGCGACGAGGATCTAGAATGTCGATGACGGCGGTCATCGACTTGGTGGCCGCGTTGAGCCCCCAGTCGATCCACGCAAATGGCAAGGGCGACACCCGTCCGCCCGGCACAAACCTTGCGTAGGCGTTGCGCGCCTCATCTGCAGTCATCGGCCGACGGTAGAGACGCAATTCATCGACAAACGTTTTTTCGCCTCGATAAGCACCCCCAGCCTCTGCCGTTCCGACATAAAGGGTGCGTAGCGGCAAGCTGATTGCGTCTGGGCTCGAGTCAATCGACCAACTGAGCAGGCCGCCCGGCAGCGGTTCTCCATCAAAAAAAGCCTGTGGTGTGCCGTTGCCCCATGCCATCACGAAGTGATGCCATTGACCGGGTTGCATCGATAGCGGGTTCTGCCCCAGCGGCTTCATACTGTGCAGTTGCACGACAAGAATCGGTTTCGACTGGCCGCCCGTCTGGCCTATGATCGAAAGAATCGGCACCGTAAACAGCGGCCTCTGGAGCGACTGCGATTGTCGGTTGTCCCAATCGTCGGCACGCAACCAAACCTCAACTGAGCCACGGCTGAGATCCACCGACGCGTCCAGCGGTGTGGTGAGCACGCTGTGGCCGGCTCCAATGAGACGGCAACTGCCCCGCACGGCCCCTTCGCTTTGGATGTCTCCCTGTTCCTGTTGCGCCGCTTGGTCGAACGACTCGTGCAGGACAAGATCTGCTGGATCTCGCATGGCCGGTGGCCCGACAGCAGGACCGACGGTGGCAAAGAACTTCGTCCGCTGATCGGGGCACGCGTCGCGAATGCCTTTGGATACGCGCACCTCATCAAGAGCCCCTGCAAAACCGGCTCCGCCAGCGGGGTCGTTGCCTACGAACACTTGACCGTTGGAGCGGCGAAGTTCCTTTGTGATTGCGGCGGCTATCGCGGGATCGTCGAACGTTGAATCCAGAGTGCCATTGAGAGAGAGGATGATTTGGCTGCCAAGCATTTTCCCCACGTGCGAAAAGCGGCCTGCCACTCCTCTCGGGGGCGTCAGGGTCATGGCGATGTGCGTCCACTGGCCGGCTGGCGCCACACCGCGACTCATCCCTGAAGCAGCCGTGCCAACGCGAGCGTAGAGATGCCCGTCGGACCGCCGACGCAGTTCAAAGCTCATGCCCTGCTGCTTCTGATTCGTGACATGAAAGATGATCTGCTCGGATGCTTTTTTTGATGCAGCATCCGGTTTGATCCAAGCATCAATTGTAAAGGCGGCCCCTGATGTGATGGCTGGGTAGGGAGGCAAACGGAACGCAGACTGGTCACCAACGAGCCGAATCGCCCCATCAAACCGGCCGTCTGGAACAAAGTGTGCGCCACCAACTCGCATTCCCGCTCGCGGCTCTTGGCTGGCATCCAAAACGAGGTCTTTCGACGCCACTCCTGCTGCTCCTTCAGACGCCGGTGATCGGACTGGCTTGCCGGCATCGTCTACGCCGGCCCCCTCCAGCGAGAGCGTGGCTGGCGGAGGCTTGTTTGTATCCAAATGCTCGTTGGCAATCGCACGGATATCAACTTCCAAGGATTCCAACGTTCGCTTCGAGACAGTCGACTCATGCTCATCGCAGTGAAAGAGGCCGAGCGTTTCGGGTGTTGCCACATACGGCACCCAACACCGATCCAGCGGCGGTTGTGGGTCTTCGTAGCGTGCCCTTGCAGGAGCGGCCATGCAGCACAGCAATACGATCGTGATCGACGAATTCAGCACGGGGTACAACGCGTGACGCCTCGTTGCAAGTCTGGGTAGGCCGTTCTGGGCGACCTCGCCGCGCTGCCGAAGTAGAAGTAATTTCATTGTGGATTGTTTTGCGTTGATACGACAGTTGCTCCCAACTCATCTGAGAGCCAGAACAGACTCAAGAACACAGATTTTTCGTGGGTGTTTGGTTGTCAGTATCGCGAAAGCTCATTCTAACAGACGTTGAAAAATTGAGTTGCATGTTGGAGCCGTCGTCATGGCCGAAAACGGGGTCACTGGCCGTAGAGTTGTCGCTGTCGCTGGTAGATGGGGAGATAGTGGCGATCCAACGACAGAATGAGTATAGCCAGCGCCGTGGGATACGCAGGCCCGGCCAGCCGGCTTTGCGGGGCGTTGTCGGGCGGGAACGGCCAGTGACCGTCGCCTGATTGGTGCGTTACCAGAACCTCTTCGATTGCCGAGCGGTGTTGCTCCCATGTCTGGCCACCGACCTGAAACATTCCTTGCGCGAGATAGAACGACGCCAGAAAATAAAACTGCTTGTATTGCTCGCCACCCCACGACGGCGGAAATGAGTCGAGATACTTAAGCGTTGCAGCCGTCTGGGTGTCGAGAGGCTTGTCCAAGATCGCGCGGATGCAGAGCGCCACGCCTGTCACGGATGGCTCTGGCTCGCGACTGATGCCGGGCCGATACACATAGCCTCCCCTGCCCTGTTCCAGCGGCAGGTAGGCTGTGCGGATAAAAGCAAGCGCATCGGATATTCCCTCTTCTTTGACGTCGAATCCGCACTGCCGGCCGGCATGGAGCGCAAGCAACTGCCACGATGTGACCGACAAGTCGCTCTCGTTGCTCGTGGGCGTGTACCGCCATCCACCCCGCTCGGCCGGAGTGCGACGGATAGTCTGCGCCTGCTCGATCACGGCCAAGCCCCGCTGGCACCATCTGGCCAGTTCAGCTTCCATCGTGGGATCGCCCGTCATGCCGATACAACCAAGCACATATTGCATCGCGATTGCGTGGATGTACATGCCAGAGGGATCTCCCTGTCCGATATAGCCATCGGGTGCCATCCGGGGCAGAATATATCGGAGCGTTCGCATCACTTCGGCGGCATACGGACCCTCCGAAGGCGTGCTGCCATTGGCCAGAAATGCGAGGCCCACGAGCGCTGCTGTGGCCGGCCGATACGCGGGCTGTGGGCAATCCCAGCTCCCAGCGTTCGGCCCATTGGCCACTTGGATCGCCGCGAGACGCCGTAGCCCAGCATCCACCGCGCGCCCCGCAGCCGCGGGCTCTGCGCATGCGGAGTGAAAGCAGGATACTGCCACGCAGATGCCAGCGAGACCTACTCCACACCGATGCATAAGCGCGTTTGCGTCGAACATTTGTATGAACTTTGGAGAGTTAAGGAGTGAGACTCGAGGGGCCAGAAGGTTAGTAGCGCAGCAGATCGCCAACGCTGTCAAGATATTCGAGCGTTGCCTTCTGGTACACACCTTGAGATGGATTGGCCCGCAGCGACTTGCGGGCCGAGTCGATTTCGCGACGCAACCAGCCCACGAGCGGATCGCCCTTCGTCTCTCGCTGCAAAGGCCGCTGCCCGCCGCGAGACGCACCGCCGAGTTCCGACAGGCCCAGCCGCAAAGCAAACGCGGCCCACGCGTCAGCAGACTCCACCGCTGGGCCAGTCGGAGCCTTGGCCAGCACGCCAGCCATTCCGGTGCGCCGGGCCAAAAGCCAGTCATCGACGACAAGCCGTCGCCCGAAAAGAGCCTGCCGGCGCGTGGCATCGTTCCAGATTTGATCGGGCCCACCTTCGAAGCCGCCCGGATCGGCATCCGCCCGCTCGGCCACGGCTGCCGCCCGCCGCTCCAGTACAGCCACTGCGGAGCGAACCTCGCCAAGGGCCAGCCGCCTAGCCCGTATGGCGGCGTCATCCCATGCCGTAACCCGGTCCATCGCCGCGAACTGTGTCTGGATCTCGTGGACCACAGGCTCTAGATCGGTCACACCGGCGGCCGCTGCTGCGAACGTCTTGAAGCCCGAGGCCGACTCGTCGCGATACCGCTTCCATTTCTCGGCCGCTGGCGAAACTGTGAGGCTGGCCTCTGCTGCATCCAAGGCGGCGGCCGCGGCGCGCAGGCTGACCAACCCATCAGACAATACAAGCAATCGTGCCTCTGGCCACGCATCGTTGAGCCGCTGCAGGCCGTCGGGCCGACCACGAGCGGCATCCCATAGGAGTCGCGACTGGGCAGCGGCGATTTGAAATGGATCGCGACTGATCGCTTCGGTCACTCTCAGTTCGCCTGTATCTAACTGCGAGAGGAGCTTTCCAATGGCCCCCTTGAGCCCGATCAGCGACCGTTGCCACGCGTTGGGAGCGGCATCGGTCTCGGTAGCGGCCAGGATCGCGTTGTGTTGATAACGCAACAATGAATCCCGCAGACCCACGAGCAAAACGTCGTCTGCAGTCTCGCCATCTTGCACCAAGTGCACCACGCGGCCGCGGGTTGCGATGCCCATGATCGCGAGGTCGGCTGCGCGCTCAAACGCCGCCACCGCCGCCGTTCTGGCTACCGGATCGGTCAGCGATGCACCTACTGTACGATCGATCGCAGCGAGAACTGCGATGGCCACATTTCGCGGCTCTTCAAGTTGTTCAAGCGGGGGGGCAGCTGCCCCAATCGCCTTCACAGCAGCCAGAAACGTAGACGCTGGCTTCTGCGGCAGCCGCTGAGCCAGCAATGCCGAGAGCATCGTCCACTCATCGTCAGCCACGCCGCTATGAGCGACGAGCGGATCGCGTGGTGTTAGCGCCTTTGCTTGCTGGAGCGTCTTCGCTTGTTGGAGCACCTTCGCTTGTTGGAGCACCTTCGCTTCCGACTCCCAAGCCAGCCACTCCCACCAGCCCCGCTCAACGGCAGCCTGCGCCGCAGGCACCTGCGGTTGGTTGGGCGCGACGGCATGCGCCAAGGCATCGATCGCCTCGGATCCCGGCGAGAATGGATCCAGTTCGAGAACGTGCAACCGGCGGCGAAACCACTCGCGGGCTGGCAGTGTATCGGCGGCCCGTAGCTGGGCCAGCGTGGCCGTGAGGTCCTTCTGGATTGCGGCTCGTGATTGGGTTTCGATCTGTCGGAGCGGTTGAATGGCCGGCGCAATCGTGGCGATCAATCCGCTCAAGAAAGTGGTCAGTTGGTTGCACGCATCGCCGCGCTTTTTCGCCGAGCCGCGAGTCATGCGGTAGCCGGTTTCGTTGAGCTGAGCCTGCATATCGGCGATCGCCGCGGCGTCGAGGCCGGTGGCCGGTACCTCGCGCACCAGCTCGAGCAGATCGCCTCCAATCGCTTCCAGCGTGCGGAGGGCAAGCGTCGTTCGCCGCTTGAGCGGGTCGAGGGTGGGGTCCGATGCTTTGCCAATGTCTGGCTTGCTGTCGGGTTTATCGTCCGGCTTTGGCTCTTTAGTGCTGAGCTTCTGCTGTGCCAGCGACTCACGGATTCTGTCCACTTCGCCCCGCATGCCGAAGAGTCGCACGATCAAATTCTCCAGTCGCCGACGGCCCGTCACTCCCAAGATCGCGTCGCCTGTTCCTATCCGGCCAGCCGCGAGTAGGCCCTGGATCGCGATTGCATCCTGCTTTGATCCAGAGCCCTCCGTCATGTAGATCTCTTGTTCCAGAAGCGAGAGCAGCCCTGCATAGGATGGATCGGCGTCGAACGTGAGGCCCAGTCGCTTGGCCTCCGCCTCGAGCGACGGCCGGATGCCGTCGGAGGGGCCTCGCTCAGTGGCCTCTTGCAACGCGGGCACCGCGATTGCCAGCCAGCGGAGCGCAGCCAAGCGATCCCGCTCGTTCTGGCCTCGGGTGAATGACACAACTCGGATGGTAAACGGCGCGGAATCGCCGTCATTGCCGGCCGAGTCGCGGACTCGGAGGAATGCCACGATCTCGTCGCCAGGCACGGCCAGCGTGGATTCCAGATCCAACGGCACATCGATCCAGAGCCGCGGCCCTTTTTCTAAAACGGCCACGGGAATCAAAGTCAGCGGCGCGTCGAGATTCAGATGTGGGTTCAACTGCCAGACGATTGCTGCCGAATCCACGGCCAGATCGTCGAGAATTTCGGCACGCACTGGCACGAGCGACGCAGGCACGTGATCGCTCTGGGCTGACGGCGACTCCAGCCGCACCGATGGTGTCTGGTCCACCACTGCCTC
>QWQH01000052.1 GCA_003670915.1 Planctomycetota bacterium
CTACTCGAGGCAAAGCGTTCGCTCGTACATCGCCTTCCACAGTTGTTGCCATCAGAGGTGACGTGCAACGAACTGCTGATGAATTTTTTGCGAGGACTCATCGCCGCCGATCCTTTGCGGCGATTCCTGAGCGCCGAAGATGCCGATCTGGTGAAGGAGGGGGCCGCCAGCTTCCACCGTCAACTGATTGTGGGCGGTCTGGCCAGCGAATACGAAAACGAGATCCGGGCGTGGCTGGAAAACCTCGAGTAAAATCCTGGCTGCCGCACCCATGCACTATCGCAGCCGACGCGCCCGCTGGCTCGACAGAAGACACGGAGTTTTTCAACGGACTGACAGGACAGGCCCTCACAGAACGCACTGCGTAGAGAACAATCCTAGTGGCGAGGCGAAAAGCGAGGGTGACGGGACTCGAACCCGCGGCCTCCAACGTGACAGGCTGGCGCTCTAACCAACTGAGCTACACCCCCGTGGGAAGCCGGAAACCTTTGCACGCAACCCAACGCCGCATGCACCGACTCTCCAGCGACAACGGGTTACCGCCTCGCAACAGTTTTGAGTATAGCGGCTTTTCACGCTCGAAAAAGGGCGGAGAAAAAATGGCGGGCCGCTCTTCCTAAAAGATGCCCCGACTTGGGTCGAATCCCTTCTTTCTCGCGAGTTCAAAATCCTGTTTGGACTGCTCGGTGAGGCCCGCTTCCTGACAGGCCATCGCCCTATGCTGGAGCATCACGGCCAAGCCGTGGTCGAGCGCCCGCAACCTGCGAGTCAGTTCACTGCGATCCATGCGTCCAGCCAGCAGGCCCAACTGTCGTCGCTGTTGCTGCATGCCGTCAATGGCTAGATTGAGTTGATCTATTGCCTCTTGGTGACGGCCCAAAAGATGGAGCAGAAACCCGCGTGTGTCGAGCAACTCGGGCGATGATTTGCCAAGCGATCCGATCGCCGCATCGATATCGCGAAGGGCGGCCGGCAGTTCACGGCCAACGATGGCCCGAATATAAGCTCGGTGGTTGAGCGTCTCTGAATCGCCCGGTGCGGCTAAAGCAACAACCATTTCCGCATCGGCAATCGCCTCATCCCCTTGCCCCAGTACCGCATGGACAAGCGCCCGCACACGCAACGGTTGCACCGCTGTCGGAGCGATTGCAGCGGCGTGCGTGGCATCCATCAGGGCGCCTGTGGTATCCCGGTCTTCCAATCGCAGCATCGCACGCATGCAGAGCAAGTCGACATCGTCGCCGTGCCAACGGATCGCGCGGCTCATGTCGGCGATCGCTCCACCCAAGTCGTTGCGTGCCTCGCACGCTCCAGCCCGCTCCAGCGACCATTTTACGACCATTTGCCGCACCGTGGGCATCATCTCCGGCACGACAACCACCGCCAGCCCAACAGCCACCATCGCCAGCACCACCAATCGCTTTCGTGAACCTACGCCACGGCGAGGCATCGCTTGATCAGGCGAACCGGCATCGGGCACACCCGCGTATGGCACGCCAAAGTCAGGTGGAATCGGAAAACCATTTCGGTCATAAAGCATTGCAAGACACCTCCGCGGTGAACCAACTCATCCTATCGTAGTCCACACACCCCGAGTTCGCACGTCACCCTCGCAACAATTGACTCCCATGGGGGATGTGGCGTAAGGTCTCAGTGATCTGAAGCCAGCTGTCGAGCCGCTTATTTCCTATAGGAACCCAACGCGATGCCACTCTATGAAATCGAGACCCTCGCCCACATTATTATCTCGTGGGCAGCCGATGAGCAGGGCGCGGCAGCCGTTGTGGAGGACGCCTATCCTGGTGAAAAAGTTGTGCGCCTCACCCGACGTCCGCGAGACACGTGGGTGATTTCAAAATCGGCGTTGGGTCTCACCACAACGCTGAATAATCCGTGCAGCACGGCGAGGGAATGCCTCTCCAAGGCGTCGGGCGACAAACTGCATGCCATTCGGCTGTACATGCACGAGACAGGCGACGATCTGGACCGCGCACGAAAAGTGATTGAGTCGAATATGGTCATGGGCTGGTAAGCCGCCCGAGACCTTCAACGGGTTTGAAACCCACTGCTACCGCTCGGGTAGCGCAGGCACTTCGTACGCTGCGGTTCGCACCGCCGAGGGAGGCGACGCAGGGGCGCTCTCAACGAAGATCGCTTCTGAGGGTCGGTAGCTGGACGTGCTGGCCGGTCGGTACCCTGGATCAGGACGCCTGACAGGCGGTGCAGTTGGCGCGGCCATCGGCGCAGTTGGCGCGGCCATCGGCGCAGTTGGTACGGCCATCGGCGCAGTTGGCGCGGCCATCGGCGTAAATGGCACAGTTGACGCCGGGGCAGAAACGGCTGGGTTCTGTCCGCCCCCAAAACGGCTGCTGTTGGAATACCGAGAGGCTTCGGCATCTGCTGGCAACGCATCCGACGGACCTGCAGGTAAGCGGTAGGGATCGGCACCTCGACTGTCGGCCACTCTGGTCACTGCGGGCTCGTACCCAGCTGTGGCTGGAAACGCACTGCCTGCGCTGGCAGCCTGCGGCTCTTTGCTCTGCGTCATCGGCGCAGAGAGCGGCGCAGAGGCCGTTGCGGGAGCCATCGGTGGAGTGCTCGAGGCTGGCTGACCAGACAGGCTCGCGTAGGGGCCCACCTGAGCCTCGCCAATTTTTGGCGGGATTGGGTTGCCAGCCACAGCCGCTGGCTGTGCTGCCTGCGGCGGCGGAGTCGTTCCATAAATGACCGGCTGCTGCTCGGCGGCGACGACCAGAGCCGGTGGTGTTGCCCCGGTGGATCCTTTTGCCAAATCGGCAACGTCATAGCTGGTCGGCGTTGTTGTTGTCGGGTATGGAGTAGCTGAGACAGATGGTTTTTCAATGGCGCCAGCTTTGCCCTCGAAGGGAGGTGCGGCTGTGAGCTTTGCAGCATCGGCTAGGTTCGTACCGCCAAGCGACCACCACGACGGTGCGGCAAATGAGGTGGCACCGCCTCGACAGCCCGCCGCAAAACTGCTCATCGCGACGAGGAGAGCCGACAGGCTGGCTTTTAAAAGGCGGGAAGTGTGCCGCCTGCCACTGCTGCGATCACCATCGTTCATACGCTCTGGATACATATCCATGTGAAAAATCTCCCGGCCGCCACTGCTCTACACGCCTGTGGCCCACCACGCGATGGGTTCTTGTGGAGTGGGAAATAGATTTTTTTGGCACGCGGAGTCAACGCCATCCGGAGGCCCCACCACAGCCCATGGATAGGCTCCACACGCCGTCGTCACACCAGACAAGTCAAAACAAAAAAACAATCGCCGTAGAGCATATGGCCGCTCTCCGGCACTTGGGCAGTTCGGGGGGTTTTGGTCCGGCAGAGCTGTCCCTTTGCAGAACGGTCTCTCGTTCGGGGCTGCCTATTTCTTAACGGCCGCAAATCGCTTGCCGACAGTATCCCAGTCGATGATGTTAAAAAATGCGCTGACGTAGTCGGCACGACGGTTTTGATAGAGCAGGTAATAGGCGTGCTCCCACACATCGATGCCCACTAGCGGCACGTTGCCGTGCATGATCGGGCTGTCTTGGTTGGCCGTGCTTTCAATGAGCAACTTGCCTTTTGGATCGGCCGAGAGCCACGCCCATCCGCTGCCGAACCGAGTCATCGCCGACTTCGTGAGTTCTTCCTTCAGTTTGTCGAAGCCGCCGAATACACTCCGCACGGCCTCGGCCAGATGACTGGCAGGTTCGCCGCCCTTGCCCTTGCCCATCGACTCCCAAAACATCGTGTGGTTGGCATGCCCGCCACCGTTGTTGCGAACGGCAGTACGAATAGCCTCTGGCACTTTTTCTAAATCCGCAATGAGCTTGTCTATGGGCAGATCGCCGAGGGCATTGCCTTCCAGAGCCTTGTTGACGTTCGTGATATAGGCAGCGTGGTGTTTGTCGTGGTGGATCTCCATCGTGCGAGCATCGATGAAAGGCTCCAGAGCGTCGAAGGCGTAGGGCAGAGCGGGCAGCGTGTAGGCCATGAGATTTCTTCTCCAGGTTTCTGAGTGGGAGACCGGATCGTACCCCACGGCCGACGCGGCGGCAAATGGCCAGCGGGTGGCCGCCCACTTCGCGACTCTGACGGCAGAATCGATTCTAGGGAAGGTGGCCAACGTTCTGACCCTGCCGAACCTGCCGGGCGTGCGTCTTGGTTGATCGCAGAGGTGCGGGCTCAATCTCGACCTAGAAATATGTCGATCCCTCAAGTGTGCCGGTAAAAGGTGAGCAGGATGCCGCCATAGGCACATCCGGGATTCGGCATGCTGGGTTCCGGAACTGCAGTGAGAACCCTCGGATGGATCCGTAGCTCCCCATGTCGCTGCAAGGAAGCCAAAGGCGCGACCAACGGCGCCGACTGCTGGTCTCTTGGAATCGATCCCAGACGGCCTCATCCGATTCGGCAACCCTGCAGCCTCGGACGCTCGCCGACTATGCCCCTGAGGCCTTGCCAGAACATCAACCCGCGATTGCCACGCTCCTACCCACCGGCCTCGGGAGCTTCTCGCTGGTCGCAGCCACGATCCTCACGCTGGTAGGAATGGCAATCGGAGTGGGCGCATACGAGCCATTGCAGCGGGAGGCCGGGCGGGCCGTGGGCGACCGATTTGCGCCCACCCTAGCGGCGGTGCGCACGTGCGTGGATGCGAGGTCGGGAGCCACGCTGGCTGGATGGATCAGCCAAATCCTTCTTGTGGGCTCCTGCGTGGTGGCCATGGTGGTGCGTCTGATGCGTCGCCACCGACGGGACGACTATCGCGGACGCTACCGGGCTTGGGGTTGGCTGGCTAGTCTATTTTGTATCGCGTCGTGTGGTTCGCACATGCCGCTGGGAAGCCTTCTCGGAACCTTCATTGCCGACGCCACCGGCATCCCCTTGGGGCCGCAGGGATACGGGTGGTGGGTGGTGCTATCCACAACGCTGCTGGGTGTCGTTTCGCTGTGGGCCGTCTTGCCGCTGCATGAGCGATTGGCCACGGCGATCTGGTTGGCTCTGGGGTTGGCCGCTTGGGAAGCCTCGGCCTGTTGCGTCTGGATCGGTAACGGTCGCGAGACGCTGGCGATTGCCGCCAACGCAACGTGGGCCGTTGGCAGCGGATTATTGGCCGTGGCCATGCTGGCCGCGGCCAGGTCGGTCATCCGCGAAGTTCGCGGCGAATGCCGCAACAACAGGGTCTCTCCTGCAAAATCTGAGCGGTCAGAAAAAACGTCCGGAAAGCTTTTCGCTTTTGCAACGCCCCCTGAGCCATCGCAGCCGGCGAGTGGTTGGCAGGAAGAGGAATTCGCACAGGAAACTGACGCCACGGCGGGAGAATCGGACGAATCGAGCGTCCCAAGCTACACTGATCCCACCGACTCGGAGGACGACCGCGAAACACGGTACCTCTCCAAGGCCGAACGCAAGCGGATGAAAAAGCTGGCCCGTATGAGCCGGGTGGCGTGACCCATCGTCCGACTGGTTTCACCTGGACTGCTTTCACCCGATGACCGTTCGCACCCGATTTGCTCCGAGCCCCACCGGCTACCTCCACATTGGGGGCGTGCGTACCGCCCTTTTTAATTGGCTCTTCGCCAGAAAGCATGGCGGTGCTTTCATTCTGCGGATCGATGACACCGACGGAGCCCGGAATCTAGAGGAGTCGCTGGAGCCAATTCTCTCGGGGCTCCGCTGGCTCGGGATCGACTGGGACGAAGGCCCTGGCGTTGGCGGACCGCACGCCCCCTACTTTCAGTCGCAGCGAGCCGACAGGCACCGCGCCGCAGCCGAGCGGTTGCTGGCCTCTGGCCATGCCTACCGGGATTTTGCCAAACCCGAAGAACTCGACGCGGAGCGAAAAGCTTCGCAGGCTGCAGGGCAGCCGTTTTTATACAGCAGGCAATGGGCAGCGTGGACCCAAGCCGACGCCCAGAAACTGACATCCGAGGGACGCTCCAGCGTCGTCCGACTGAAGATGCCGCGAGAAGGCTCGCTTGTCATTCATGACGCCGTGCGAGGGCGGGTGGAGTTTGCTTGGGATCGCGAGCAGGATCACGTCATTCAACGGGCCGACGGTTCCTGCCTGTATCACCTCGCCAGTGTGGTGGACGATCACGACCTCGAGATTACACACGTGATCCGCGCGGAGGAACACCTTTCCAATACGCCGCGTCAGGCCTTTATTGCGATGTCATTGGGTTACCCACTGCCGTCCTATGCCCATCTTCCGCTGGTGGCCGAACCGGGCAGCCGCACCAAGCTCAGCAAACGCAAGTTGGCACAGTATCTTAAGAACACCGACTTCAAGCAGATCACCGAACACGGCGAGAAAATTGCTGCCCGAATCGGCTTGGCTCCCGAGGCCGACACGTTTAACCCCGTCATCGTTGATTTCTATCGGGAAGTGGGCTACCTGCCGTGGGCAATCGACAACTACCTAGCTCTCCTGGGCTGGTCGTACGACGACAAGACGGAGTTTTTTAATCGTGAAGAACTCGTCGAACGATTTTCGCTGGATCGCATCAATTCGGCAGCCGCCAGTTTTGACCCCAAGAAACTCTGGGCCGTGCAGGATCATTTCATGCACGAGCTTTCCACCGATCAGAAACTGGAGATGATGCTGCCGTTTCTGGTGAAAGCTCAATTGATTTCCGCAACGCCGCCGCCAGCGGTCGTTGAAACCGTCCGAAAAGTAATCGAGGCCTCGGGCGACCGGCTGAAGGTGGCAGGGGATATTCTGGGCTATGCCGACTTTTTCTTGCTCCACCCGCCGCCGATGGACGAAGCGGCTGTAAAACAACGTTTGGCCAAACCCGGCGTGCGCGATCTGCTCGAGCAGTTGGCCGCTCTAATCAGCCGACTGCCCACATTTGAACCGGCCTCACTGGAAGAAGCGTTCAAACAATTCGTGGTGGAGTCGGGCGTGAAAACAGGCGACATCGTGCATGCGGTGCGAGTGGCCATCACGGGTAAGACGGTCGGCCCGGGGCTCTACGACTGCCTCGCAATTCTGGGCCGCGACGAATCCCTCGCACGGTTACAGAGGGCATTGCCGCTTTGCGGCTAGGAAGTGGGAACGCGAGCAGCCACTCAGCCCCGCTAGGCATTCGGCTGCCCCATTCGGCCGTCCCACCAAAAGTCCCACTGGTCGGCCGGTGTGGGCGGTCTATACCTTTTGCAGTGTTCGCTCGACGGATCTCGAGGAACTATTTCTGACTGTAATTTTTACTTTTGGAGTTTCGAAACCATGCTCAACTTTTCACTTGGATCTTTGCTGTCTTCAGCCGTACGTGTGGGATTGGCCGCGACTGTCTGCCTCTTTATTGGCTCCTTGGCGATTGCAGCACCGCCGTGTAAAGGCAATCAATCGACAACGACCCATGCTGTATCGCAGCAAACTGCCAAACTGAAGTCAGGCGACATCGTGGAGACCGCCGTCGGTGCTGGCTCGTTCAAAACGCTGGCTGCTGCCCTCGCCGCCGCCGGACTGGTTGAAACACTCAAGGGCCCAGGCCCGTTCACCGTGTTTGCTCCCACAGACGAAGCCTTCGCAAAGCTGCCACAGGGTACGGTTGAAACGCTGCTCAAGCCTGAGAATAAAGCTAAGCTGAAGGCGATCCTGCTGCTCCATGTGGTGCCGGGAACGGTCTATGCATCTGATGTCGTTAAGCTCAAAGACGCTAAGACAGCAGGCGGTGGCACGCTTTTGATTTCAACCGATGGCGGTGTGAAAGTCGGCACAGCCAGCGGCACTTCAAATGTGGTGAAGACCGACATCAAAGCAACCAACGGCGTCATCCACGTGGTCGACGCGGTGATTCTGCCGTAATTCGAATCGAGTTGCTTTGTTCATCTGATTGGTCGATGTCTTTCTGTCATGAGCAGTACGGTGCGAAATCGCCCTCCACAGCCAGTAAAACCCCACGGTTGGCTCCGCCCACCGCTGGGGTTTCTGGCTTCGGTAGTGCCCGCTCGTGGGCACGCTTCTTTTGGTTAGCCCTCCCGTCTGAATCGCCGTCGGGCCGCACACGTGGGGCAGCAGCCAGACCAACGAACGTAGGCGCGGCAAACCGGCAGCCGATATATTCCCCTACCGTAAGTTCGTGCGATCAATTGTTCTCTGGAGATGCTCTGTATTATGCCGTTGCTTGTTGTCGGAAGTGTGGCGCTTGACTGTATTGAAACTCCTACAGACAAGCGCGACGACGTGCTGGGCGGCTCTGCCGTCTTTTTTTCGTATGCC
>QWQH01000054.1 GCA_003670915.1 Planctomycetota bacterium
ACCTTGAGGCTCAACGCACGGGAATGATTGGCAAACGACACCGGGAGTATCCAACGGCCCTGCGTTTCAATGGGCGAGGATTCGATCGCAACGACGCGGAGTTCGTGGTGCCCGTCAGCCATCTGCGATGTATCCAGCGGAAAACGTCCATCCAATCCGCATTGGCCGATGCGAACGCCGTCGACGAAAAACTCAAACCGATCCACAGTTCCGCCACCCGGCACACGCGCTCGAGGCTCGAGGTCAACCGAACCGGAAATCGTCTCCCCAGGCTTGATCTGTCGCGAGTCGCGCGCAAGGACAACTTCCAACACTGGGATCGCGGCCCACGGTTGGCAGAGCGGATCACCCACCACGAGCAATTGATACGGCGATCGCACCGATTGGTAGAAAGCCTCCGCAAGAGTCGCACCGCGGGCGTAATGCACCTGAATCGCTGCGTGCGGAAACTTCGCTTGAATGGCATAGGGCTCGATCACTGTGCCACTCGATCCGGCAGCGCCTGCTCGCATGAATTCAGAGAGCGGCGTCTGCCCTGCAGAGGGGGTGAAAATGCCGCCATAGCTGGTGAGATTCTCACAGATCGCCCCAGGTAGAATCGTGCTGCCGCACTCTGGCCAGTCAAACTCGGCGGTGCCACTCATCAGCCCAGCCACGTCGCGTTTGTTTATCGGCATCGTACCTGAGACAATCTCGCTCTTCACACCAAGCAGTTTGAGCGCTTTCACTGCCGCCGGAAAAACCCCGCTCCGCGTGGTGGTGCGGACGTTCGAGTTGGTGACAAAATAGATCGTTCCATCGGGACGAGTGCCGTCTGCACCGGCGGCAACGCTGAGCGAGCGTACGATCTCTGGCACCGTGTTTCCACGCCCGTTGGTCACGCCGAGCATCACCGACAACAGATACCGAAAACCTCCCGACTCCATCAAATCTCCTTGCGGTCCCCATCCATACCAACTCCGAAAGCCATTCGTGGCCGCTGGCATGGAGTCCCCTCCGAGCGGCCGCCAGTAGCAATTGCTGGCGGGATCGACGTAGCCCTTTCCACTCTGCACGGCCGCATGGAGCATCGTCATGCCCGTGATCGAGCCAGACGGAAATTTATCCTTGCCAACGAGTTCCGGAGGCAACTCGGCAGCAAAGTCGATGCGCCAAGGAAATTCGCACGAGTACGCAATGCAATCGATCTGTGGCGACAACTTGCGGCTATCGATTGCCCGCAGAATCGGCTGGAGTAATTCCTGTCGAAACGTAGCGATGGAAATGCTCTCGCGACTGCCCTGCCACGGGAGCATGAAAACGTTGATCGGAGGAATTCCTCGCAGGGCTGCAAAGGCGTTGGCAACGGCCAGACTGTCACTGCTGGATGGGTTCACGATGAGAAAGACGTTTTCCGGTCCACCGCCTGCCTCTGACTCCGCCATGCGAGTCGTGCAGGCCGCAATCGCCAAGGCAACAGCCACACATGTCAATCGCAATACGTCTTGCACGCTGGCCTCTGGAATACCGAAACGACGAAATGGCGTACCCACAAGAATGTTCATGCGAGCCATCCAAAATGGATCATAGCGGATCGGGACGGATCGTGGCTCACGCGAAAAACCCTGCGTCACGAGCCGACTGGAGGGAGAACCGGATCAATGGCACCCAGTTCAGGAATGGTTTTGAAGAGGTGCGCTGGCGAGATGTTACTCACGCGAAGAATGAGCCAGCCTTCGGTTGGCCTCTTCGAGAATCTGCTGGGTGCCAGAGGCACCACAGCGGGTCACCCCGAGTTCTCTGGCCTTCAGAAGCGTGTCGAGATCGCGGATGCCACCGGAAGCCTTCACCTGCACGCTCGCCGGGGAGTGCTTCCGCATCAGGGCCAGATCCTCCATCGAAGAGCCGCCGCTGCCGTAGCCAGTGGACGTCTTGACCCAGTCGACGCCCAGATCGCCGCACATCTGGCAGAGACGGATCTTCTGCGCGTCATTGAGGTAGCAGTTCTCGAAGATCACTTTGATCTTCTGACCCGCAGCGTGCGTGGCGTCGGTGACAGCCCGGATGTCGGCGCAAACATAGTCCCAGTTGCCACTGAGTACCTGCGGAATGTTGACAACCATGTCCAGTTCCTCGCCGCCATCCTCGAGAGCCTGCATCGCTTCGGCCGTCTTGGTGCGCGTTGTGCTGACTCCGTGCGGAAAGCCAATCGTCGTGCTGGCCCTGATAGCCGATCCGGCCAGGACGTGAGTACACCGCTTGAGCCAGAACGGCATGATACAAACGCTGGCCACATCGTACGCGAGTGCCAGTCGGCAACCTGCCTCCAGATCAGCCTCCGTGAGCGTCACGGCGAGGAGGGAGTGGTCGATCATCTTGGCAATGTCCGAGTAGGTATAGGTCGGCGTGGACGCATGAGTCATAGCAGGGCTCTGGGATCGAATGGGGCAACGGTATGGGAGGCTGAGGAATCTTGCTCAGTCATCTTGATTGATCCGCATTGGTTTTTGCTAGGCTCATCCTCATGCGAATCCACCCCAGCACATTGTTGCCACGCCATGCGATTGAATGGGCCGCTGCTGCCATCCTAGCTCTAGCCACTGTGGGCGCACCGGCCGCCGAGGAGCCTGCGGAGTTTTCCGGGAAGCGAGCGATGGCCCACCTTGAGGCTATTGCACGCCTCGGACCACGCCCCAGTGGATCGCCTGGAATGGAAAAGCAAAGAGCGATGCTCGTGAAATATTTTGAGGGGGCTGGCGGCCGCGTTGTGTCACAGGCCTTTCAGATTCGGGATCGGCGCAGCGGTCAACCTGTACGGATGGAAAACCTGATTATTCAATGGCATCCACGGCGACTCGACCGCGTGCTTCTGGGCGCACACTACGACACGCGTCCGTTTCCCGATCGCGATCCGATCGATCCCAAGGGGATTTTTATAGGCGCAAACGACGGCGCCAGCGGCGTGGCGCTCTTGATGGAACTCGCCGGAGCGATGCCGGCCCTAGGTGGCCCTGTGGGCGTCGACTTTGTGCTGTTCGATGCGGAAGAATACGTCTGTGCGCCGCGAGACCCCTACTGTCTCGGCTCCAACTTCTTCGCCAGGCAGTATGCAGCTGGCGGTCACGACCACAACTACCGATACGGCGTGGTGCTGGACATGGTGGCCGATGCACACCTTGAGATCTGGCAGGAAGAACACAGCGTGTCGTGGCCCGACACGCTGCCGGTTGTGAACTCACTGTGGGCCGTAGCCGCCAGGCTCAACGTGCGGCAGTTTGTGGCCCGCCCAAAATACACCGTGGAAGACGACCATGTGCCGTTGCGTATGATTGCGAAAATTCCAACGTGCGATGTGATTGATTTCGATTATCCGCAGTGGCACACAACACAAGACACCCCGGCCAATTGTTCGCCCGATTCGCTCGAGGCCGTGGGCCGCGTGGTGCTCGAATGGCTCCGCACGCTGCCCTAAAAACTGAGTCCCGCTCCACGCCCACCAATAACCATCGAAACGGAAACTGGGGGGCCGCTGGGAGCCTGCTACGGGTCTTCCGAGTCAATCGCTTCAATCTCCTTGCTGGCAATGGCCTCAAGCAGACGCTTGTGGTCACTGTCAACAAAATGAGATTCAGCGACCGCGAAGACCTCGACGGCGTCAGCAAATTTCTCGTCTTTTCCAAGGTACGCCGAGATCGCCACCGCGTCCCCGCTTCTAGCATGCGCACGGGCAAGCGTGCGGGCGCAGAGAACGGCATAGATTTCGATCGTTGAGAACTTCGCGCTCGTGATATCGAAGCCCCCCTTCATGTCGTGAAGTTGTCGGACGTAGTACTGCCTGTCCGTTTCGCCATTCGCCCAACCGAGGAAGAGATCCGACACCGACTGCATCATCTTCTGCCCTCGTACGATTCGCTCCCCATCGTGGACGAACCGCGCGTGCTCGCCAGTGTTCTTGACGTACGGAGTGAGGACCGATGGGGTGGCCTGCTTCATCTGCAGAACGATCTGGTCGTCTTCGTCGCGTCCCTCGAGCAATCCCACCCAACAGTACGTCCCGACACTACCCACACCGACAACCTTCATCGCGAAGTCGACGACACCATAGCGACGGACGACCGCCTGGCACTCGGCTGGGAGCGTCTCAATGTAGGACGTGTACTCGTTCTGAAAGCTTTGGCGGACGGCATCGTCTTCACAGCGGACGAGCACCGGGGGGATTGTCTTGAAACGCCTCGCCCCGTCAACAACCTCCGTCAATCGCGAGATGGCCCGTTCGTGTGTCCTGTGGCGGGCTTTTGAAATCGCTGCCACCGCGTCCTTCACGGTTGCCGAGGAATCGGATTTCTCAGCGAGAGCCTCGATATCCTCAGCCGTCATCCGCTCGTACAGCACATCGAGGGTCGATTGCTCCGCGAGATCGCGCATCGCAGACTGATACACGGTGGCAACCTTCCGTGCTAGCGAAGTGCCCTTTTCTCCATCACCCTGCGAGCGGACGCACGAAACAAACGAGGTGGCTAGGCGAAGCACGTCCCACTCAAATGGGCCCGGGTATGTTTCGTCAAAATCGTTGACATCAAACACCAGTGACCGCTCGGGGGAGCCGTAGATGCCAAAATTGGAGAGGTGCGCATCCCCGCACAGTTGCACGATTAAATCAGTGCTCGGCCGTGAGGCCAAGTCGGCGGCCATGATCGCAGCCGTTCCTCGCAGTGTTTCGAACGGACTGCCGGCCATCCGAGCATGCCGCAGCGGGAGAAGTTCCGCGATGCGATTGTTGCCTTCGGTGCGCAGCAGTTCGATGATGTCCGGTCGGCCATCTCTCGCTGGCGGGTCACCAATCTGGTCGACCGGCAAGGCTTGAGACTGGGCATGTCCGATGGCGATCCGCTCGTCGAGGGAGCGATGCCCTGCTGTTTCTAGCGGACTCAATGTGGGCTGTTCTGGTGTGTCGGGAGCCGATGTGGCCATTGTGTTGTCTCTTGGTGTGTGAATGTCAGTCCAGACCACCCAGCAACCCTTCGGAAAAGCTCTCCGTACACTGAATGCATCAACAGCGGCCCACGTGCAAAACGTCCATTGTTCACGTGGGACGACTCTCAATCTGTGGCATCAAAGACGACTGCTTCCACAGGCAGTTCAATGCCGGCAGTTGAGGCGGTTTACGTGAATCGCCAAATGGCTACGTCGCCGCTGCGGACCGCAAGCGGCGGCACTATCATCGCGACTTGAACGCTCCATTCAAGGACACCGCACCCCAAGGCGGACAACTCGATCCGCAAGGCCCGATTTCAAAGCCGCCGCGACTAACTCCCCGGCCCACTCGACTTTTCCGCCGAACTCTTTGGCCCAACGGATCAGTTGCGGCTGACCGAGGGCCGCCATTTTTCTACTTGAACCATGTGCCAAACAGTGTTGCGCCTGTCTTCATTCCCTGGTGAACGACCGTTGTACGGTCCCGCTGGCTGGGCTATCCTCTGTTGTGATCTTTTCAACCATACACGCTCTTCAAGACGATTGGCGATGACAAGAACGACGGTGAAGATTCTGCGGCACGGACACAAGCATCTGCTGGCGTGCGTTTGCGTTCTGCTGGCGGGGATCTGCTGGGCCGATGACGCCTCACACGATTCCCGTCGCGTGCTTGTCTGCGGTGATCGGACGGCGATCGTAGAAATCACATCCGGGCTGGCCAACGGCTCCCCGCACTCGCAAGAAACCGTGGAGTGGAGTTATCCCGCCAGTTCCCGTGAGGGCTGGGTGCTTCCCAATGGCAATCTGTTGCTGGCGCTTTCCAAAGGAAACCTGACGCCCCATGGGGCAGCCGTTGAGATCAAACGCGGAGAACAAAGTGAAGATGCAATTGTCTGGCGCTACGACGGCGTTCAGGACGAGGTCAACAGCATTCACAAGACGCCGCAGGGCACCTACGTGCTGACCGAGGCCGGCCCGCATCCGCGTCTCTTGGAAATCGACTCTGACGGTAACGTGCAGATTGAGTTTCCACTGGTGTGCCAAAAAACAAACTCGCACATGCAAACACGCATGGCTCGTAAGCAACTCGACGGCTCATACCTCGTGCCCCACCTGCTCGACTTTGCAATCATCCGCTACAACGCCGCCGGAAAAGAAGTGTCCCGTATCGACACGCATGTGCCAGGTGAACCAGCCATCAACAGTTGGCCCTTTACGGCCATCACGCTCCCGAACGGAGGCATTCTGGCGGGACTCACGAATGGCAACCGTGTTGTGGAATTTGACAAAGACGGTACGTTGCGGTGGCAAATAACGGCTGCTGACACCGATGGAGCGATCGACGATGCCTGCGGAGTGCAACGATTGCCAAACGGCAACACAATGATCGCCAGCTATCACATTGGAAAGGGTGGCGTGCGACTGCTGGAAGTGACGCCCGAGAAAAAAGTGGTGTGGGCGTGGAAGGCCGATGTGCCAGCCGTACATCACTTTCATCTCCTCTCGATGAATGGGGCCACCGTTGCCCCGCCCCCACTGCGGTAATGTCGCGATCTGGACAGACGCTCTGGACAGACCCACTCCCAAACGCACAGGCTTGCTCTGGTGCCTCCCGATGGATCCGGATGGCTCTTTGGCGATCCTTTATGATCTTGTATCAGCCTGTATGATCCTGAACGATCCCTTATGAAACCACCTCGCCTCCCTCCTCGCATCGATCGGCTTCTGGTGCCCGATGTCGGCATGGACGGCCGAGAACTCATGCTATCGCTGTGGCTGGTGCCAGAGGGAACGAGGGTCTTGGAAGGAGACCGCGTTGTGGAACTCGTCTGCGGCGCGGCCACAATCGATCTGGAATCGCCAGTGTGCGGTCGGCTTGTGCGACAACTTGTAGGCGAAGACTTCCCCGTGTCAGCAGGCACCGCGATCGCTGAGTTTCTATCGGCCGACGAGGTGTGACAGAAACCGTACCGACAGAATACCAGCGACCGCAGGCCCCGATGACCGGTTCTTCAATGCCAGACGCCCCGCTGCAATCGACTGACCAACCGGTTTCCGGTGGGATGAGCGATCGTCGGATCTGGGGGCTCTCGCTGGCTGGTGCGATCACGATGTTTGTTGTGCAACCTCCCGCCGATCTGTGGATGCTGGCGTGGCTGGCACCGCTGCCGTGGCTGTGGCTGGTGCAAGGGCCAGGGATCACCGCGAGACATCTGTGTCGGGCGGTCTGGACGGCGGGTTTTTTCCACTGGCTGTTGGCGATCCATTGGCTGCGACTTCCCCACCCAGCGACGTCCATTGGATGGGTTGCACTGGCCGCCTATCTGGCACTCTATCTACCGCTTTTTGTCTGGGGCGCGCGGCGCATGGTGCACACGTGGGGTTGGCCGCTTGGAATTGCGGCGCCGATTGCATGGATGGGATGCGAACAGGCTAGGGGCTGGGTGCTCGGTGGCTTCACGTTTGGAGCACTGGGGCACACGCAGTGGCGATGGACAACACTCGTTCAGTGCGCCGATATCTGCGGGGCTGTGGGCGTCAGCGGCGTGGTGATGGCCGTGGCGGCTGGCCTCTTACCCGTGGTCTCGTGGACGCTCAGAGGAGGATGGATGCTGGCCAGTCGGCGCACGCGTGCTGTACCGATGGGGCTCGCGACTGCCACCGTAGCGATGGCCGGAACGCTGGCGTACGGTACGTGGCGGATCGCAGGCGAGCCACAACCACAACCAGAGCGGCGGCCACTGGATGTGCTGCTGGTTCAGGGCTCAATCGACACCGAACTCAAGCACGATCCCGCTGCAGCGGAACAGGTGGCGCGGCACTACGACGGCCTGACAGTTAGAGCCCTCGCCCAAGAGCCAGGCCAGGCTCGGCCCGACCTCGTGGTCTGGCCCGAGACGATGTGGCGATTTGGGTTACTCGAAATCGATCCTGCCGAGATCCTACCTCGAGACGTCGTGGAACAGACGCTTGGGCCGGAGGTAGAGAGCACTGACACCACGCCTGAGGAACAACGAACGGCTGCTCGTCAGGCTCGCTGCCGGGAGGCTCTCGAGCGAGAGAGGCTGGATGCGTTGGGCGCTTTTGCTCGCCGGTATCGAACCAACTGGTTGGTGGGCCTCGACCGACAGGTGGTAGGGCCACACCTTTCAGCCGGCGTGCAGAACTTTAATTGCGCGTTATTTCTGGACCCAGAAGGCCA